>NZ_JBBGZC010000002.1:192488-457927 GCF_037479395.1 Comamonas sp. MYb21
TGGTGGTCGTAGTGGGACTTGAACCTACGACATCAGCATTATGAATGCTGCGCTCTAACCAACTGAGCTATACGACCGACGAGCTCCATTGTAGGGGCGGATGGCTGCGAAGCCGCGCGCTGGCCGCGACTTTTTCGGCACGACTTGCAGCCATCAAAACGGATGCGCCAAAGAGAAAAGCCGCAGTGATCATGCAATCACTGCGGCTTGAAACCTGGTGGTCGTAGTGGGACTTGAACCTACGACATCAGCATTATGAATGCTGCGCTCTAACCAACTGAGCTATACGACCGGCAGAACGAAATTATATACCGAAAATTTGGGCCGGCGATCAATGTCGCCAGGTTTTGTCAAAATTGGGCCATTTGGCGTGGCGGGCGCCGGCCGTGCCTGTACTGGCCGTGCCTGTACTGGCCGTGCCTGTACTGGCCGTGCCTGTACCGGCCGTGCCTGTACCCATTGGCCTGGCGCCAACGGCACCGCTACGCCGATCAGCTGTTGCTGAACTGGGCCGGGCGCTTGTTGACGAACGCGTCCATGCCTTCCTTCTGGTCATTGGTCGCGAACAGCGCGTGGAACAGGCGGCGCTCGAACATCACGCCATCGTTGAGGCTGCCCTCGAACGCGCGGTTCACCGATTCCTTGGCGGCCATCACGGCCAGCTGCGAGAAGCCGCTGATGATGATGGCCGCGCCCAGCGCTTCTTCCATCAGCTTATCCACCGGCACCACGCGGCTGACCAGGCTGGCACGCTCGGCCTCGTCGGCGTTCATCATGCGGCCGGTGAGGGCCAGGTCCATGGCCTTGGCCTTGCCCACGGCGCGGGGCAGGCGCTGCGTGCCGCCGGCGCCGGGGATGACGCCCAGCTTGATCTCGGGCTGGCCAAAGCGGGCGTTGTCGGCGGCGATGATGAAGTCGCACATCATGGCCAGCTCGCAGCCGCCACCCAGTGCGTAGCCGCTGACGGCGGCAATGACGGGTTTGCGGATGCTGCGGATCGCTTCCCAGTTGCGGGTGATGTAGTCGCCGCCATAGGCATCGGCAAAGCTGTACTTGGCCATGGCGCCAATGTCGGCACCTGCGGCAAAGGCTTTTTCGCTGCCGGTGATGATCATGCAGCCAATGTTCTTGTCGGCGTCAAAGGCCTTGAGCGCCTCCCCCAGCTCATTCATCAGCTGGTCGTTCAGCGCGTTCAGCGCCTTGGGGCGGTTGAGCGTGATGATGCCCACCTTTTCGGCTTCGACGCGCACTTCGATCATTTCATAGGCCACGGTCTATCTCCTTGGGTTTGTGGGGCAGCAGCGGCCTGCTGGCGCCCGCATGGTCGACAGGCATCCTACACCAAGCGGGCTGTTGCGGCGCAGCAGCCTGCGCAAGATGGCGCTTTTTGGGTGCAGGTGGGCGCGCCGCTATCGGCGATCAGCGCCCGTCCAGCCAGAGATTGACCAGATTCACATCGGTGACAGCCAAGGTGACGGTATCGCTCTGGCTGGCAGTTTTTGGGGGCTTCTTGCGGCCTTTGCCCGGGGAGCTGGCGGCGCGGGCCGGCAAGGCCAGCGGCAGGCGCAGCAGGCGTTTGTCGCGGGCCACCAGGGCCAGCACCTGCTGGGCATCCCCGGCGTACAGCGGCAGGTCGTCCAGCTTGTGCAGGCGCCAGCCAATGCTGTCGGTGCTGGCCTGCAGCGGCTCGATGCCCAGCCATTCGTCACCGGCCATCATGCCCGCGGCCTCGGCCGCGCCACCGCGCAGCACCACCTTGATGCTGATGCCTGCAGCGCCTTCGGCCACCCGCAGGCCCAGCTGCTGGGCGATCTGGGGCTTGTCGGGCTGGCAGTCCACGCCATGGGCCTGGAGCAGGGCGGCCACGGGCAGATCGAGCTTGCCATGCACCCAGGCGCTGATGTCGGCGGCCCAGCTGCGGCCCGTCAGCTCATGCAGCACATCGAGCAGGTCCTGCTCGCGCATGGGGCCGGCCTTGCAGCGCCGGTACAGTGCCCGCATCACCACGTCCAGCCCGCTGTGGCCTGCGCGGCGCAGGCTCAGGTCCAGGCACAGCGCCACCAGCGAGCCCTTGGTGTAGTAGCTGACGGTGGCGTTGGGCGTGTTCTCGTCCTGGCGGTAGTACTTGACCCAGGCGTCATAGCTCGATTCGGCCACGCTTTGCAGATGGCGGCCCGGCGTCTGCAGCACCTGGTTCAAGGTCTTGTTCAGCAGCTTGAGGTACTGGCTGTTGTCCAGCAGGCCGGCGCGGCGCAGGACCAGGTCGTCGTAGTAGCTGGTAAAGCCCTCGAAGAACCACAGCAGCTCGGTGTAGTTCTCGCGCTCGTAGTCGTAGCTGGCCAGCTCCATCGGGCGCAGGCGCTTGACGTTCCAGGTGTGGAAATACTCGTGGCTGATCAGGCCCAGCAAGGTGATGTAGCCGCTGCTGGCCTGGGCCTCGCCCTTGCGGGGCAGGTCGCGCCGGCTGCAGATCAGGGCGGTGGAGTTCTTGTGCTCCAGGCCGCCGTAGTTGTCGTCCATGGCGTTGAGCATGAACACATAGCGCTCGAAGGGCGGCTTGCCACGGGGGTGCCAGAGCCGGATTTCGGTCTCGCAGATCTTTTGCGTATCGGCAATGAGGCGTGCGCCATCAAAGCTGGGCGGTGCGCCGGCCACCACAAAGCGGTGCGCCACGCCATGGGCGCTGAACTCGGCGCTCCAGAACGGCCCCATCTCCACCGGGCAGTCCACCAGCTCGTCGTAGCTGCTGGCATGGTAGCGGCCAAAGCCCTGGGGGTTGGTCTGCGCGGCCAAGAGGCCGGTAGCCACCTGCCAGTGGGGCTGCTGGGCCGGCGGCTCGATGTGCAGCACCTGCAGCAAGGCCTCGCTGCCATGCACACGCAAAAATACGCTGGTGCCGTTGAAGAAGCCGCGCTGGCTGTCGAGCCAGGCGGTGCGCACCGAGCTGTCGTAGGCGCAGATCTGGTAGCTCAGGGTGACGGGTTCCGCTGCGCTGCAGTCCACCACCCAGGTGTTCTTGTTCTGCTGCTGGATATCGACCAGCTGCCCGTTCTGGCTGGCGCCGAGGCCCTGCAGCGATTTGGAGAACTCGCGCACCAGGTAGCTGCCAGGGATCCAGACCGGCAGCGACACGGTCTGCATCGCCTTGGGCCGGGGGATGTTGAGCACGACCTGGTAGAGGTGGGCATGCAGATCGATGGGCGTGATGGTGTACTGGATGGCGTGCGGTGCCAGGGCGGGTGCGCTTTTGGTCATAGCCTGCAAGCGTAGCCCCAATTGCATGGTCGCGTGCCGACCCAGGAATTCAACGGACGCAAAAAAGGCCCCGAAGGGCCTGATGGGATGCGGGCAGCAAGCTGCCAGGCTTACTTGACGGCCTTGAGGCGTTTTTCCAGGTCATCCGAGCCGATCGCGCCGGGAACGCGCGAGCCATCGGCAAAGAAGATCGTTGGCGTGCCGGTGATCTTGTACTTGCGGCCAAATTCCATGTTGCGCTGCAGCGCGGTCACGTCGCAGCTCGATGCGGCGGCGGGGGCATCGGTGCCCTTGAGCATGTGGCTGGCCCATTCCTTGGCCGGGTCCTTGGCGCACCAGATATTGCGCGACTTCTCGACCGAGTCGGGGCTCAGGATCGGGTAGAGGAAGGTGTAGACCGTCACGTCCTTGACGTTTTGCAGGTCTTTCTCGAAGCGCTTGCAGTAGCCGCAGTTGGGGTCTTCAAAGACGGCAATTTTGCGCGAGCCATTGCCCTTGACGGTCTTGATCGCGTCCTTCAGGTTCAGGCTGTTGAAGTCCACCGCCGTCAGCTTGTTCATGCGGTCTTCGGTCAGGTTGCGGTGCGCCTGGGTGTCGATCAGCTCGCCCTGGATCAGGTAGTTGCCCTTGGCATCGCTGTAGAAAAGATCGGTGCCCACGCGCACTTCATAGAGGCCCTGCATCGGTGTGGCGCTGACTTCGTCAATCTTTTGCAGCTGAGGGATACGCTCTGCCAGCGCCTTGCGGATCGCGTCTTCTTGCGCACTGGCAGAGAAACTGGCCGCGATGGCAGCACTGGCCAATACGGTAGAGAGAATTCGCATGAGAAACCTTTTTGAATCTTGATGGTGAAAGCCTGCGCGCTGGAGAGACCCCAACGCAGGGAAAGCCGCTTGGCGGTGCACCGCTGTCCGTCTGGGCAGGAACTGCGCCTGAACGCTAAACCCCCGTCAATATGAACATTTTGGTACCGCAAGCGGCTTTTGGCCGAACGACGGTTTGTACCAGATGGGCGCTAAAAGTTCACTCCCATGGCCTGACGGGTGACCCAGGATTTCAGCGGGCCGCTGCTCTCAAAGCCGCGCATGCCCCAGTTTCTCAGGCTCTGCAACGGTGTCTCTGGCCTGGTAAACAATTGTTGAATGCTGTCCATCGCCAAGCCGATGGGGGCCAGGCGCGCCTTGCGTTCGCGCTCATAGCGGCGCAGCAGGCGCAGGTCCGACAGGCGGCGCCAGCGCGCATCTTCGCTGGTCAGCAAACGGGCCAGTGCGGCGATATCGGCCATGCCCAGGTTCAGGCCCTGGCCGGCCAGCGGATGCACGGCATGGGCGCTGTCGCCGGCCAGCACCCAGCTTTGGGCCCGGGCGGTATCTTGCAGGGCGCTCCCCGGCATCGGGCCACACCACTGGCGCGCGACCGACTGCTGCAACGGCCAGGCGGCGCGCTCGGCGCAAACCGTCAACTGGCCCAGCATGCCCTGGCTGGCCGATTCCAGCGCCATCGCCAGGCCTGCATCGTCCAGCGCCTTGACGCCTTCGACCTGGCTGACCGGCAGCGACCAGACCACGGCCACCTCATGGCCGTCCGGGCCGCCCAGCGGCAAAAAGGCCAGAATGTCGCCAGCGGCCGAAAACCACTGGCGCGCGGCCTGGCCATGGGGG
Source organism: Comamonas sp. MYb21 (assembly GCF_037479395.1). Taxonomy (NCBI): domain Bacteria; kingdom Pseudomonadati; phylum Pseudomonadota; class Betaproteobacteria; order Burkholderiales; family Comamonadaceae; genus Comamonas; species Comamonas sp. MYb21. Next base: position 197,405 of record NZ_JBBGZC010000002.1, read on the forward strand.
CGCTCGCAGCGCAGGCGGGTGGCAACAGCCGTCTGGTGGTAGGGGATGGTGGCGAACTCCACGCCAAATTCTTCGCGGGTGCGGCTGTGCTTGCCTTCGCAGACCACCGTCAGCGCGGCATCGACCGGGCTGCCTACCGTCTCGACCATCGGCTGGTAGCGCACGGCGGCGGCCAGTTGCGCTTCCAGCGCGGGCACATCGACGATCCAGTTCAGCGCCTCGGTATGCTGCTGCGCCGCATCAAAATGCACCTCGCCGCCCAGGTCGCCATAGACATCCATGCGGGTCACCGGGGTGGCGTACTGCGATTCGGGCCAGCTGCGCACCGACTGCAGCACCTCGCGCGAGAGCTGGTTGAGCGCATAGGCGCGCACATCGCCGTGGCCGCTGTTGCTGGGCGCAGGCGCCGTGTCCACCAGCGCCACGCGCATGCGCTCGCGCGCCAGCAACAATGCCAAGCTGCGGCCCACAATGCCCGCGCCACGGATACAAACGTCGAATTCAGAAGCCATAAGCGATCTATTGTAGTGGGGCACCGTGGCAGTGCAGCGCGCAGGTACGACTTGCCGCAGGGGGCTGGCCACCGTTGGGCGCTCAGCAGGGTGTCCCCAGATGCAAGGCGGCTATTTACTCGTTACAGTGTGGTTTGCCCAGAATCAACCCAGGCGCAGAGCAGCATGGCAAATAGCGATTTTTTTGATGTCACCGGCCATATTGGCCAATTGTGGGTTTTTCCCATCAAATCCTGTGCCGGCATCGCCGTGCAAAGCGCACGCCTGTTGGCCACGGGCCTGGAGCATGACCGGGCCTTCATGCTCGTCGATGGCCGGGGCGAATTCATCTCGCAGCGCGAAATCGCCCGCATGGTGCTGGTACAGCCGGCCATTGCCGATGGCGTGATGACGGTCACGGCCCCGGGCATGGACCCGCTCCAGGTGGACATGGCCTTCAGCGGCCCCGAGCGCGCGGTGCGCGTCTGGGATGACCGGGTGACGGGCCTGCAGGCGCCCGATGCGGTCAATGCCTGGTTCAGCGCGTTCCTGCAGACCGAGTGCTATCTGGTACGCATGGCGCCCCAGGCGCTGCGCCTGGCGAGCAAGAAGTGGACGGGCGGGGCCGATGCGCCCACGCAGTTTGCCGATGGCTTTCCGGTGCTGGTCGTCAGCCAGGCCTCCGTCAATGAGCTCAATGAGCGCCTGCGCCAGGCGGGTGAAGTGCCGGTGGTGGCTGAGCGCTTTCGCGCCAATATCATCGTCGAGGGTTTCCAATCGCATGACGAAGACCGCATCGAGAGCCTGTCGGTGCAGCAGGGCGGCGCCGGCAGCCAGCAATGGGCCGATCTGCCCCTCGTCAAGCCCTGCGCGCGCTGCCCCATCCCCGATATCGACCCGGCCACCGCCGCCAGCGGTACCAGCGTGACCGACACTTTGCAGACCTACCGCCACGATGAGCGCCTGGATGGCGCCGTGACCTTTGGCATGAACGCCTATGTGCCAGCGGGCACGGGCGGGGTGCTGCGGGTGGGTGATGCTGTCGGCGGCGCCCTGCAGTTTGACTGAGGCCCCCCGTTAATACGCCTGGATTCGCGATTGCCATGCAGTCGGCTTAAAATACCGGGTTTGTCCGAAAGAATAGAGAAAGCACTGCCATGAGCCTCAAATGCGGCATCGTCGGTTTGCCCAATGTTGGCAAGTCCACCCTTTTTAATGCGTTGACCAAGGCAGGGATTGCCGCCGAAAACTATCCTTTCTGCACGATCGAACCCAATACCGGCGTGGTGGAAGTGCCTGATCCGCGTCTGGACCAGCTGTCCAAGATCGTCGAGCCCGAGCGCGTGGTTCCGGCCATCGTCGAGTTTGTCGACATCGCCGGCCTGGTGGCAGGCGCCTCCAAGGGCGAAGGCCTGGGCAACCAGTTCCTGGCCCATATCCGCGAAACCGACGCCATCGTCAACGTGGTGCGCTGCTTCGAAGACCCCAACGTGATCCACGTGGCCAACAAGGTGGACCCGATCGCCGATATCGAAGTCATCCAGACCGAACTCTGCCTGGCCGACTTGGCCACCGTGGAAAAGGCGCTGAACCGCTACAGCAAGGCGGCGAAGTCGGGCAATGACAAGGAAGCCGCCAAGCTGGTCTCGCTGCTGACCCCCATCCAGGCCGTGCTCGACGAGGGCAAGCCTGCCCGCATCGTGCCCGTGTCCAAGGAAGACGCGCCGCTGCTCAAGCAGTTCTGCCTGATCACCGCCAAGCCAGCGATGTTTGTCGGCAATGTCAGCGAAGACGGTTTTGAGAACAACCCGCTGCTCGACAGCCTCAAGGCCTATGCCCAAGCGCAAGGCGCGCCCGTGGTCGCCATCTGCGCCAAGATCGAGGCAGAAATGTCCGAGATGGGCGACGAAGACCGCGACATGTTCCTGCAGGAAATGGGCCTGGAAGAGCCTGGCCTCAACCGCCTGATCCGCGCCGGCTTTACCCTGCTGGGTCTGCAAACCTACTTCACCGCCGGTGTGAAGGAAGTGCGCGCCTGGACAGTGCCCGTGGGCGCCACCGCACCCCAGGCCGCTGGCGTCATCCACGGCGACTTCGAGCGCGGCTTTATCCGCGCCCAGACCATCGCCTTTGACGACTACATCCAGTACAAGGGTGAGCAAGGCGCCAAGGAAGCGGGCAAGATGCGCGCCGAAGGCAAGGAATACATCGTCAAGGATGGCGATGTGCTGAACTTCCTCTTCAACGTCTGACCGTTTCGGCGACGACACTGCCTGCGCGCACTCGCTGCGTGCTGGCGAACCCCACGAGCCCGCTGCTTTGTCAGCGGGTTTTTTCATGGCGCCTTGCGGTCATGCGCATGTGGCAGCGGGATGGCAGAGCAGCGCGGCAAGCCGTTATAAGATAGCCGCTGCTTGCCAGACTGTGGCCCCGTTGGCGGTCGCTGCAGGCGCAGCCCCGTCCATCGATTCTTGAAAGCCCCCTTTGGTGACCCCACCTGCCGCCAACACACTAGCCACTGCTGCGCCCGCGCCCCTTGCGCAAAGCGCCGCCGAGCGCGAGCAGCATTCGGTGCAGGCCGATCTGGTGGCGGTGCTGGTGGCGGTGACGGGCGGGCAGCCGCGCATATTGACCACGCAGGCGGGCGAGACGCTGCCAGCGGGGCCTTTCACCGCCAACCACCGCTCGCTGCAGGCCAGCCTGCGCGCCTGGGTGGAGACCCAGACCCACCACCCGCTGGGCTTTGTCGAGCAGCTCTACACCTTTGCCGACCGCGACCGCTCGCAGGAGCTGGGTATGCGGGCCATCTCCATCAGCTACCTGGCATTGACGCGCGAGCTGGACGATGCCGGCCAGGCCCAGCCGGGCTGGCAGGACTGGTACCGCTATTTCCCCTGGGAGGACTGGCGCAGTGGCGCGCCGGCGATGCTGGGCCAGCGCATTGCACCCGCCTTGCAGGCCTGGAGTGAGCAGGCGGCGGAGAAGGCAGCGGCCAGCGCGAGATGGGAGCGGGCCTGTGTGAGCTTTGGCCTCGACGGCAACGACTGGAACGAAGAGCTGGTGCTGCAGCGCTACGAGCTGCTGTTTGAAGCGGGCCTCGTGGCTGAGGCCTGGCGCGATGGCATGGCGGCCCCCCAAGGCCAGACCTTGCTGGGCATGGCGATGCGCAATGACCACCGCCGCATTCTGGCCACCGGCATGGCGCGGCTGCGGGCCAAGATCAAGTACCGCCCGGTGGTGTTCGAGCTGATGGCCGACAGTTTCTCGTTGCTGCAGCTGCAGCAGACCGTGGAGGCACTGGCCGGGCGCAGCCTGCACAAGCAGAACTTTCGCCGCCTGATCGAGCAGCAGGCGCTGGTGGAAGAGACCGGCGAGATCAGCAGCCAGGGCGCAGGCCGCCCTGCCAAGCTGTTTCGCTTTCGCCGCAATGTGCTGGTGGAGCGGGCAGTGGCGGGCAACAAGCTGCCGCTGGCACGCGGCTGACCACCCCAATTTCTCTATGAAAGCCTGATCGCAGGTGACAGGCCATCAGGGGTCAGCGCTTGACAGTATTTATGCTCAGATTTAGCATAAATCCCCGTGCGACTGCTACAAGGCTGGTGCGCCCCTTTTTTTACTCTACAAATACTCAAAATGAGCATTAATCAAACCGCTGCGCTGCCCGTTCCTCCTTTGCCCGATGTGATGCTGGAGCCGCTGGTGCGCATGGCGCTGCTCGAAGACCTGGGCCGCGCCGGCGACCTGACGACCGACACCATCGTGCCAGCAGATGCCAGGGACAGCCTGCGCCTGGTGGCGCGGCAAGCGGGCGTGCTGGCAGGGCTGGATCTGGCGCGGCTGGCCTTTCATCTGCTCGACAGCGGTCTCGTGTTTGAGCCGCTGTGCGGTGATGGCACGGTGCTGGCGCCGGGCATGGAGATCGCCCGCATCCACGGCAAGAGCCGGGCGATCCTGACGGCGGAGCGCACGGCGCTGAACTACCTCTGCCATTTGAGCGGTGTGGCCAGCGCCACCTATTCGATCGCCCAGGCGATCCAGCCCTATGGCACGCGGGTGACCTGCACGCGCAAGACCATGCCGGGCCTGCGTGCGCTGCAAAAGTACGCCGTGCGCGTGGGCGGCGGCAGCAACCACCGCTTTGGACTGGATGACGCCGTGCTGATCAAGGACAACCATATTGCGCTGGCTGGCGATGTGGCCACCGCCGTGGGCCGCGCCCGGGCGGGCGTCGGCCATATGGTCAAGATCGAGCTCGAGGTGGACACGCTCGCGCAGCTTGATGCGGCATTGCAGCTCGGGGTGGACGTGGTGCTGCTGGACAACATGGACCTGGAGACCCTGCGCACGGCGGTGGCCATGTGCCGGGGCAAGGCCGTCACCGAGGCCTCGGGCCGCATCACGCCCGAGACGGCGCCCCAGGTGGCCGCCACCGGGGTGGACCAGATTGCAGTGGGCTGGCTCACGCACAGCGCCAAGGTGCTCGATATTGGCCTGGATGCCTGAGCCGGCCCTGTTTCCCCGAACACCTGGCATAACCTGGAAGGAGGCCTGTGATGCCCCGAGTTTTCCAACGCTTTTCCTGGTGGTGGGTCGCCAGCGCCACTGTGGCCTGCATTGCAGCTGGCCTGTGGCTGGGCGGCAGCAGCATGGCCGCCGCCCGCTTTGACAAGCCCATCACCATCGTCGTGACCTTTCCGCCCGGCGGTGGCACCGACCTGCTCGCGCGCAAACTGGGCGCCGCCTTGCAGCAGCGCAGCGGCCAGACCGTGGTGGTGGAAAACCGCCCCGGGGCCAGCGGCAATATTGGCGCGCGCCATGTGGCGCAGGCCCCGGGCGATGGCAGCAGCTGGCTGATGGTGAACAGCTCGTTCGCGATCAACCCGGCCGTCTACCGCCAGCTGGATTTTGACCCACGCCAGGACTTCAAGGCCGTGTTCAATGTGGGCACGATCGCCTCGGTGCTGGTGGTGCCGCAGGCCAGCGCGCTGCACAACCTGGCCGATGTGCGCGCTTCGGCGCAGCGGCTGCAGCTGCCCTTTGCCTCTTGCGGCAATGGCACGCCACAGCACTTGGCCGGCGAGATGCTGGCCCAGGCCGCACAGCTGCATTTGCAGCATGTGCCCTACAAGGGCTGCGGGCCGGCCATTACCGCCGTGGCCGCTGGCCAGGTCGCCATGGGCATGGTCACCGCCAGCAGCGCTGCGCCGCTGATCGATGCCGGCCGCGTGCGCGCCATTGCCATCACCGCGCCCCAGCGCCTGGCGCAGTGGCCGCAGGTCGCCACCGTGGCCGAGCAAGGTGCAGCCGGTTTCAGCGTGGAGCAGTGGCATGGTCTGTTGGCGCCTGCCGCTACCAGCGATGCCGTCGTGCAGCACATGCATGCGGAGCTGGCGCTGATTCTGGCCGAACCTGCGATGCAGCAGTGGCTGCGCGACCAGGGCTACACGCCGGTGCAGCAGAGTGCGGCTGAGTTTGGCCGGGTGATTGCCAGCGACATCGACCGCTATGCGGCCGTGGCGCAGCAGCTGGGCCTGCGGGTGGATTAGTGCGGCAGAGGTGGGCACCAGCCTCAGCGCGACTTCACGAAGGCCAGAAATGCAAAATGGTGGCGGTCATCACCAGGTAGCGCAAGAACTTGCCCACCGCCATATAGAACACGCAGGGCCAGAATGGCAGGCGCAGCCAGCCGGCCACGGCGCAGAGCGGATCACCGACGATGGGCAGCCAACTGAGCAGGCAGGCCTTGGCACCAAACTTGCGCAACCAGATGCGGGCCATGCGCTGGTGGCGGCTTTGCTTGTTGGGTGGCGCAGGGGGCTGGCTGGGGTCGGTGGGGTCAAGCCCAACCTTACGCAGGCTGCGGGCCTTGTACCAGGCGGTGCGGGCCAGCGCGCCGGTCCACCAGCTGATGGCGCCGCCCAGGGTGTTGCCGGCGGTAGCCACCAAGATGGCCTGCCAGAACAGATCGGGGTTGAGGTGTAGCAGGCCGGCCACAGCGGGCTCGGAGCCGAGCGGCAGCAAGGTGGCCGAGATCAGGGCCACGATAAAGACCGTGCTGAGCCCGAACTGCGGCAGGGCCAGCCATGTCAGCAACTGTTGAATCCAAGCTTCCATGGCTGCCAGTGTAGCGGCTGGGGGCCGCCCGCCAGCGGCGCTGCGGGCTGCGGCCGTGTCAGCCAAGAGGCCGAAAAATGCCATCTGGACAAGCGCTTGCGGCCGAGGCGCTGGAGCGCTCACTGCGGCTGCCAAGCGCGCCTTTGGGGCGTCTCTGGGGCGTCGCCAGCGGGCACCCCATCGCCCATTTTTTGGGCATTCCCAAATGTCAAGCGGGTAGATTGGATGTTTGCTACTTTTTTAAGCAGTACAATCTGCCCCTTCCCCTCACCACAACAACCAGCACTTCGGTGGCGAAGTGCTCGCTTTTTGCATTCCATGTCCGTTCGCATCGGTCCCTATACTCTGGCCAACAACGTGTTTGTGGCGCCCATGGCGGGCGTGACGGACCGGCCTTTTCGCCAGCTGTGCAAGGCGCTGGGGGCGGGGTATGCGGTCAGCGAGATGGTGACCAGCCGCAAGGACCTGTGGGACAGCCTCAAGACCAGCCGCCGCGCCAACCATGCTGGCGAGCCCGGCCCGATCTCCGTGCAGATCGCAGGCACCGACGCGCCGATGATGGCCGAGGCGGCGGTCTACAACATCGAGCGCGGCGCGCAGATCATCGACATCAACATGGGTTGCCCGGCCAAGAAGGTCTGCAACAAATGGGCAGGTTCTGCGCTGATGCAAAACGAGCCGCTGGCCGTCGAGATTGCTGCAGCCGTGGTGGAGGCTGCTGCCCCCCATGGCGTGCCGGTGACCTTGAAGATGCGCACCGGCTGGAGCGATGACCACAAGAATGCCGTGCAGCTGGCGCGCCAGTTCGAGCAGGCGGGCATCCAGATGCTTACCGTGCATGGCCGCACGCGCGAGCAGGGCTACCGGGGCCTGGCCGAGTACGACACGATCCGCGCCGTCAAGCAGGCGGTGTCGGTGCCGGTGGTTGCCAATGGCGATATCACCAGCCCGGCCAAGGCACGCGATGTGCTGGCCTTCACTGGTGCGGACGCGGTGATGGTGGGACGGGCGGCCCAGGGCCGCCCCTGGATTTTTCGCGAGATCGTGCATTTTCTGCAGACCGGCGAGCTGCTCGCGCCCCCCTTGGTGGCCGAGCTGCGCCGCCATCTGCTCGAGCACCTGCAGGACCACTATGCGCTGTACGGCGAGAGCACGGGCGTGCGCTCGGCGCGCAAGCACATTGCCTGGTATGTGCGCGATCTGCCGGGGGGCGATGCGTTTCGGCGCGAGATGAATGTGATTGACAACAGTGCGGCGCAATGGCAGGCCGTAGCCGATTACCTGTTAGCCCTGGGGCAACAGATGGACCGGCTGCCTGGCATGGCACCAGCACCAGAGGCCAGCGGGAGTGCGATGGCCCAAGCAACAACAATGAGTGATGACTTTGTATGAGTAAGACGACGATTGAGCAGTCCGTGCGGGACAGCCTGCAGACCTATTTTCAGGATCTGGAAGGCGAGGTGCCGGACCGCGTGTACGAGATGGTGGTGCGCATGGTGGAGCGCCCGATGCTGGAGGTGGTGATGAACCACGCCGACAACAACCAGTCACGGGCCGCCGAGTGGCTGGGCCTGAACCGCAACACGCTGCGCAAGAAGCTGGTCGAGCACAAGATGCTCTGACCCGCGCCCTGATTTCAGTGCTGCTTGCGCCCGCTGCGCATGCGGCACAAGCCTGTTTCTATCTTTGAAGTGATTGACATGAAAGCCCTGATTTCCGTTTCCGACAAAACCGGTATTGTCGAGTTTGCCCAGGCCCTGCATGCGCTGGGCGTGCAGCTGCTGTCCACCGGTGGCACCGCCAAGCTGCTGGCCGACCAGGGCCTGCCCGTGACCGAGGTGGCCGAGGTCACCCGCTTCCCCGAGATGCTCGATGGCCGCGTCAAGACCCTGCACCCCATGGTGCACGGCGGCCTGCTGGCCCGCCGCGACCTGCCCGAGCACATGGCTGCGCTGAAGGAACACGGCATCGAGACCATCGACCTGCTGGTGGTGAACCTCTACCCCTTCGAGGCGACCGTCGCCAAGGTTGGCTGCACCCTGGCCGATGCCATCGAGAACATCGACATTGGTGGCCCGGCGATGGTGCGCTCCGCTGCCAAGAACTGGAAGGATGTGGGCGTGATCACCGCCGCCGACCAGTACGACGCCGTGCTCGCCGAGCTGAAGGCCGGTGGCAAGCTGAGCAACCAACTGCGCTTTGCACTGTCGGTGGCCGCATTCAACCGCATCAGCCAGTACGACGGCGCGATCAGCAACTACCTGTCGTCGGTTACCTTCGAAGACGAGAAGCTGTCGGAAGAATACGTGCCCGAGCGCGCTGCCTTCCCCGGCCAGAGCAACAGCCAGTTCATCAAGATCCAGGACCTGCGCTATGGTGAAAACAGCCACCAGCAAGCGGCCTGGTACCGCGATCTGTACCCCGCACCCGGCTCGCTGGCCACGGGCGTGCAGCTGCAAGGCAAGGAGCTGAGCTACAACAACATCGCCGATGCCGATGCTGCCTGGGAATGCGTCAAGAGCTTCGAGGTGCCGGCCTGCGTGATCGTCAAGCACGCCAACCCCTGCGGCGTGGCCGTGGGTGCCGATGCATTTGAAGCCTACTCCAAGGCCTTCCAGACCGACCCGACCAGCGCTTTTGGCGGCATCATCGCCTTCAACCGCGCAGTCGACAAGGCTGCGGCCGAGGCCGTGTCCAAGCAGTTCGTCGAAGTGCTGATGGCCCCTGAGTTCAGCGCCGAGGCGCTGGAGATCTTCAAGTCCAAGGTCAATGTGCGCCTGATGAAGATTGCACTGCCCGCTGGCGGCAACAGCGACTGGGAGCAGGGCCGCAACGCCATTGAATCCAAGCGCGTGGGCTCGGGCATCCTGCTGCAATCGGCCGACAACCACGAGCTGCAACTGGCGGATCTGAAGGTGGTGACCGTCAAGCAGCCCACCCCGCAAGAACTGCAGGACCTGCTGTTTGCCTGGAAGGTGGCCAAGTTCGTCAAGTCCAATGCCATCGTGTTCTGCAAGAACGGCATGACCATGGGCGTGGGCGCGGGCCAGATGTCGCGCCTGGATTCGGCCCGTATCGCGTCGATCAAGGCGGAAGCGGCCAAGCTGTCGCTGCAGAACACCGTTGTGGCGTCCGATGCCTTCTTCCCGTTCCGTGACGGCCTGGATGTGGTGGTCGATGCCGGCGCCACCTGCGTGGCCCAGCCTGGTGGCTCGATGCGCGACCAGGAAGTGATCGATGCCGCCAATGAGCGCGGCGTGGCCATGGTGTTCACCGGCGTGCGCCACTTCCGCCATTGATGGCACAGGCGGCGCCTGCCAAGGCGCTGCCGCTTTTCACCCAGGGCCGCGAACCTGCGCGTTCGCCGGCCCGTTTCCAGCGCTGGCCCCCGGGCCGATTCCAGCATGAGCGATTCGCAGCACCCCGACCCCGCCCCCAACCCCGATGAGGACAACGAAGCGCCACGCCGTTCGCGCTGGCTCGGTGTGCTGATCGTCGCATTTGCGCTGGTGGTGGGCCTGGGCATGTTCAATATCGGGCGGCTGATCATCCGCCCCAAGCCCGAGGTGACGGCCGCTGATCGCCTGATCGAGGCCAGCCCCCAGCTGCAAAAGGGGCGTGAGCTGGTCACCCGCAGCAGCGACTGCATGCGCTGCCACACGATGGAGCTCGATGTGGTGGGCCCCGGCTTTCGCAACATCGCCAAGCGCTATGCGGGCCGCGACGATGCCGTGCCCTACCTGGCCGGCAAGATCCGCGAAGGCAGCGTGGGCGAATGGGGCCGCATTGTGATGCCGCGCCACCCGCAGGTCACGCAGGAGCAGGCCGAGCTGATGGCCGGCTGGCTGATGGCGCTCAGCCCCGCCAAGACCCCGGCTGCCAGCCCGCCTTGATGGCCTGCTGCAGCGATGCTCTGGAGCCCGCTTCCACGCGGGCTTTTTTGTGCCCGGTGGCAATGCCCGTAGGCAGGGCCTGGAAAGGCCCAGCTTTGTAAAGCAAATCTGCGATACTGCTCCGACATAGACCTGAAGGAGGACGCATGAACTTTCCCGAATACGCCGGACACGGCGGTGGCCTGGCCGAGGCAAACAGCCGTGGCCAATTCATCAAGGCGGCTTACAGCCATCTGGCCGTAGCCATCTTGGCTTTTGCCGTGCTGTCGTTTGGCCTCTACGCCAGCGGCGCATCGTTTGCGATGCTCAAGATGCTGGGTGTCAGCAAATGGGGCTGGCTCGCGGTGATGGGCGCCTTCATGGTGGTGGGCTGGCTCGCCACCAACGCGGCGGACAATTCGGAAAGCACCGGCGTGCAGTACCTGGCGCTGGGCGGCTTTGTGTTTGCCGAGTCGCTCATTTTCGCGCCGATGCTGGCGATGGCCAGCATCATTGCCCCCGGCTCCATCCAGGCGGCATCGGTTGCCACGCTGGCACTGGTCGCAGGCCTGACCTTCACGGCCTTCACCAGCAAGAAGGACTTCTCCTTCCTGGGCGGCTTCCTGAAGATCGGCGGCCTGGTGGCCATCGGTATCATCCTGGCCGGCGTCGTGTTCGGCTTCAAGCTGGGCATCTGGTTCTCCGGCGCGATGGTGCTGTTTGCCGGCGCTTGCGTGCTGTATGACACCTCGCAGATCATGCGCCACTACCCTGCAGACCGCCCCGCTGGCGCGGCCCTGCACCTGTTCGCATCGGTGGCCCTGCTGTTCTGGTATGTGCTGCGCCTGATCATGCAACTGGGTGGCAGCGACGACTGATCGCCTGCGACAGACCACAAAAAACCTCGGCATGCCGAGGTTTTTTATGCCCGCCAGAAGCGCTGGCGGAGGAGGGGGCGTGGCTTACAAGGTCTTGAAGACTTCGCGGGCCGCTTCGATCGTGGCCTGGATGTCGGCATCGGTATGCGCGCTGCTGACAAAGCCGGCCTCGTACAGCGCTGGCGCAAAGTAGTGGCCGCGCGCGAGCATGCCATGGAAGAACTTGTTGAACAGCGGCTTGTCGCTCTTCATCACCGCCTCGTAGTGGCTGGGCAGCTCGGGCAGCAGGAAGAAGCCGAACAGGCCGCCCTGGTGGTCCACACTGAAGGGCACGCCGGCGGCATCGGCCTCGGCCTTGAGGCCGGCCATCAGCTGGCCGGTCTTGGCATGCAGCGCTTCATGGAAGCCCGGCTGGCTGATCAGCGCCAGCGTCTGCAGGCCACAGGCGGTGGCAATGGGGTTGCCCGACAGGGTGCCGGCCTGGTAGACCGGGCCCAGCGGCGAGAGCTTTTCCATGATCTCGCGGCGCGCGCCAAAGGCGGCCATCGGCATGCCGCCGCCAATCACCTTGCCCAGCACGGTGATGTCGGGCTTGAAGCCGGGGATCTGCTGCGCATACAGGCTTTGCGCGCTGCCCAGGGCCACACGAAAGCCGGTCATCACCTCGTCGTAGATAAGCAGCGCGCCGTGTTCCTTGGTCAGCTCGCTGATGCGGCGGGTAAAGGCAGTGCTGGCGCGCACAAAGTTCATGTTGCCGGCAATGGGCTCCATGATCACGCAGGCGATCTGGCCGTCGTACTTGGCAAAGGCTTCTTCGAGCTGGGCAATGTCGTTGTATTCGAGCACGATGGTGTCCTGCACCACATGGCTGGGCACGCCTGCCGAAGACGAAGCGCCAAAGGTGGCCAGGCCCGAGCCGGCCTTGACCAGCAGCGCATCGGCGTGGCCGTGGTAGCAGCCGTTGAACTTGATGATCTTGTTGCGGCCGGTAAAGCCGCGCGCCAGGCGGATCGCGCTCATGCCCGCTTCGGTGCCGGAGCTGACCAGGCGCACCATGTCCATCGACGGCATCAGCTTCAAGATGGCTTCGGACAGCGCGATCTCGCGCTCGGTCGGCGCGCCGAAGGAGAAGCCTTCGAGCAGCGCGGCCTGCACGGCGCTCAGCACCTGCGGATGGCCATGGCCCAGAATCATCGGGCCCCAGGAGCCGATGTAGTCCACATACTGCTTGTCATTGGCATCAAACAGGTGCGCGCCCTGGGCGCGGGCAATGAAGGCCGGCGTGCCGCCCACCGCATTGAAGGCCCGCACGGGCGAGTTCACGCCACCGGGGATCACCTGGCGGGCACGTTCAAACAACTGGGCGTTTTTATCGATCGTCATAAGGGGCTCACATCTACACTGGCCTTGGATTGTCGGCCAAGCGGGCGCTTGGGGCTGTCAATCCGGTATTCACTGCACTGGAATGCGCAGGCTTTTGAACCGATTCTTTGAACAGGTTTTAGAGCGGGCGGGTATCGATACCGCCACCCTCATCGCCCGCTTCGCTCTCGTCTTCGTCTTCATCATCGGCATGCACCCAGAACAATCGGTCGGGCACGGTCTTGCCCATGCCGGGGCGCAGGCCGCCTTCGAGGCATTTGTCCAGGTAGGTCATCGCTTCGGCGGTGGCGTCGCTCAGGGGCACCTCGGTGGCCAGCAAGGCCGTGAGGGCGGCGCTCAGGGTGTCGCCCGCGCCGATGAATTCGGTCTCGAACAGCTCGAACTCGCCGCTGCCATAGATGGTGTCGGCCGAGGCAAGCACGTTTTCCACATGCTGGTCAGGCGTGGGAATGCCGGTCACCAGCACAAAGGGCACGCCGTGGTCGGCCGCTGCCTTGGCCAGGTCGCGGGGGCTGGGGCGGTGCTCGGAGGTGCGCTCGGGCAGCAGCCAGCGCCACAGCAGCCCATAAGCCCCGACCAGCACGGTCACCTGGGGCAGCAGCAGCTCCTGGTAGGCGTCCAGGTAGTCGTCGATCAGCTCGCTGTCCCACCAGGCCATGCCGGCGACATAGGCTACCACCGGCACATCTGGGTAGTCGTTGGTTACTTCTGCACACACGCGTACATTTTCAATCGAGCCCAGAAAGCCCAGTTTGATCGCGCGGATCGGAATGTCCTGTAACACCGTCTGCGCCTGTTGTTGTACCGCATCATCGGATAGCGGGTAAAAGTCGATGGTGTCGAGGGTGTCACGGATCAGGGCACCGGTCACCACGGTGCAAGGGTGCCCGCCCATCGAGGCCACGGCCAGCGCATCGGCATTGGTGCCGCCTGCGCCACTGGGGTCGTTGGCATTGATGCACAGGATACTGGCGGTATCGATGGTGGCTGCCAATGTGCTCTCACTGGGGCTGGATTCTGGCTGGTTTGTCAAGGAGGATGTCATAGGTCAACGAGATAGGGCACATTGGTACGGGAATCACCGTTAAATCTGTGTTGAAAAGCTACAATCGTTGCATTCTATGTAAAGCCTCTGTAAGCTTTTCAAAATTAGGAGCAGGGACGACGGGTGCAGTGTACGCGCTGTGGTGCAAAATGCATCTCCAGCACATGCGGATTCGTCGAAAGAAAAATTGCCATAGGGCGTATGTGTTCAATGCAAACGGGTGGGAGGGGCTTTGTCAGCCTTGGCTGCCGCGTGCATTCACATTTCATGACATGCAATGAGGAGGGTGGCCGGTGACAGTTTCCGCAGACAACTTCAAGGTATTGGTGGTCGACGATAGCAATACCATTCGCAGAAGTGCTGAGATTTTTCTGAAGCAGGGCGGCTACGAGGTGCTGCTTGCCGAAGACGGCTTCGACGCCCTCTCCAAAATCAACGATTTCAAGCCGGACATGGTGTTTTGCGACATCCTGATGCCAAAACTGGACGGCTACCAAACCTGCGCCATCGTCAAGCGCAATGATGCTTTTGCATCGACACCCGTGGTCATGTTGTCGTCCAAGGACGGCGTCTTTGACAAGGCCCGGGGACGAATGGTGGGGTGTGAAGACTACCTCACCAAGCCATTTACCAAAGATCAATTACTGGAAACCGTCGGACGTTTCGTTGCCGAGCGTTAAGGAGGGGTCGTGCCTATTCAAAAAGTTCTTATCGTTGATGACTCAAAAACTGAATTGATGTTTTTGAGCGATCTGCTTGTTCGCCAGGGTATGGTGGTGCGCACTGCGCAAAACTCGGACGAGGCGATGCTGCGCCTGTCGGAAGACCGCCCTGACCTGATTCTGATGGACGTGGTGATGCCCGGACAGAACGGCTTTCAGCTGACCCGTCTGATCACCCGCAGCCCCGAGTATGCGGATATCCCGATCATCATGTGCACCAGCAAGAACCAGGAAACCGACCGGGTCTGGGGCATGCGCCAGGGCGCGCGTGGCTATGTGACCAAGCCGGTGGATCCGGCCGAGCTCAAGGCCAAGATCGAGGCACTGGGATAAGGCATGGCACAGCGCGAAGACTTGCGAGAGCTGCAAACCCGGCTGGCCGATCGTTTGAGCCAGGCACGCAACCAGACCGCAGTAGGTGCCTCGTGGTTGGCCGTCAAGATCAGTGGCAAGAACTTTCTGCTGCCTTTGAGCCAGTCTGGCGAAGTGCTGGGCTGGAGCGGGGTGGAGCCTGTACCCTACACCAAACCCTGGATGCTTGGCGTGACCAGCATCCGGGGTATTTTGTTGACGGTGGTGGATTTGGCCCGCATGTTGGGCCTGCCCGTCGCGCGCAGTGAGCAGGTGTTTGCCGGGGCCTCGGTGGTCGCGCTCAACCCCATGATGGGCGTCAATGCCGCACTGTTTGTCGAGCAGCTCGAAGGCTTGCGCGGCAGCAATGATTTCTCGCAATCCAAAGACAAACCGGCCGATGCGCCGGAATTTTTTGGTGCGCTCTACCTATCCGCCAATGGCGAGCAGTGGCAGGAACTCAACCTGCAGCTGCTGGCCAATGCGCCCGATTTTCTCGATATCACGGTTTAGTGCGGGGCTTCCGCGGCTTCATCCTTTTCGGTATTTGTATGTTCAACAAACTATTCAAACGTAAAGAAGACGTGGCAGACCCAGGTGTCAGCATCTTCCCAGATGGTGACCAGGTGATGCTCTCCGAAGGTTCGACCGGCGACGGCCTGCCGCCCGCCAAGACGGCGGCAAGCGCCTCGGGCGCTGCGGTGCAGGACGATTACATGGCCCAGCTGGTCGAAGGCGATACCGCCAGCGAAGACCTGGTGACCTTGCCCATCCTGGGCGCTGCTCCGGCTGCCAAGCACCAGAAGACCTTGCTGACCATCGTGGTCGTCGGTCTGGTGGTGTTCTTTGGCCTGGCGGTGTGGGCGATTTTGCAGTCGCGCACCACCGGTGGCCAGCTGGCCGCGACCGGCCAGGCCCTGACCCAGTCGCAGCGTCTGGCCAAATCGGTGGGCCAGGCCGTCAACGGTAACGAGCAGGCCTTTGTCGAAGTGGCAGAAGCCTCGTCGATTCTGAAAAAGAACATCGACGGCCTGAACATGGGCTCGGACGACCCGGCCATCAAGGCGCTGGGCAGCTCCTACGCCGAGGTGCTGGCACCGCTGGTGGAAGCCTCGGACCGCACCGCCAGCAAGAGCGATGCGGTGGTCAAGCAAAAGGCCTCGCTGGTCGCGATGAACAAGGACTTGCAGGCTATTCACAAGAACACCCAGACCCTGCTGGAGCTGAGCGAGGCGGTGGTGAGCCTGAAGCTGCAGCAAGCGGCACCGACCGCTGAAATTGCCGCCGCCAGCCAGCTGGCCATGCTGACCCAGCGTATCGGCAAGTCGGCCAACGACTTCCAAAGCGCCTCGGGTGCGAACGCCGAAGCGGTGTTCCTGCTGGGCAAGGACTTGAACACCTTCAAGGAAATCGTTGCCGGTCTGCTCAATGGCAGCGCCGAGCTGCGCCTGAGCCCTGCCCGTGACGGCGCCGTGCGCGACAAGCTGCTGGAGCTGTCGGCCCAGTACGACATCACCCTGAAGGACGGCTCCTCGGTGCTGAGCAACCTCAAGGGCATCTCGGAGGCCCGTGAGGCCGAAGTCTCGATCCAGTCGGCCAGCGATCCGCTGCGCAAGGGCCTGGAAGTGCTGCAGGCTGACCTGAACAGCTGGTCCGACCGCGTCTGGCTGTACCTGGTGGGCATTGTGCTGGCCGCCTTGCTGGTGGGCCTGGGTGTCTGGGGCCTGGTGCGTCTGCAGCTGGCAGACAGCTTGAACCGCCGCCGCTCTGCCGAATCGCTGCAGCAAGAAGCCACGCGCCAGGAGCAGGAGGCCAAGCGCCTCAACGACGCCAACCAGGCCGCTATTTTGCGCCTGATGAACGAGTTGCAGTCCGTCGCTGAAGGGGATCTGACCCAGGAAGCGACCGTGACCGAGGACATCACCGGCGCGATTGCCGACTCGGTGAACTACACGGTGGAAGAGCTGCGCATGCTGGTGGGCAGCGTGCAGAACACGGCGACCCGCGTGGCGCAAACCACGTCGACGGTGGATTCCACCTCGACCGAACTGCTGGCCGCCTCGACCGAGCAGCTGCGCGAGATTCGCGAAACCGGCAAGTCCATTCTGGACATGGCAACCCGTATTAACCTCGTGTCCTCGCAGGCGCAGGAATCGGCCTCGGTGGCGCGCAAGTCGCTGATGGCTGCCGAGTCCGGTCTGCAGGCCGTGGAAAATGCGATCGGTGGTATGAACTCCATCCGTGACCAGATCCAGGACACCTCCAAGCGTATCAAGCGCCTGGGCGAGTCCTCGCAGGAGATTGGTGAAATTACCGACCTGATCTCGGACATTACCGAACAGACCAACGTGCTGGCGTTGAACGCGGCCATTCAGGCGGCGTCCGCTGGTGAAGCCGGTCGCGGCTTCTCGGTGGTGGCCGAAGAAGTGCAGCGCCTGGCTGAACGTTCTGCCGATGCGACGCGCCAGATCTCGGTGCTGGTGAAGGCGATTCAGACCGACACCCAGGACGCGGTGGCCGCTATGGAACGCTCGACCCAGGGTGTGGTGGAAGGGGCCCGTCTGTCAGACAGCGCCGGTACGGCACTGGCGGAGATTGACCGTGTGTCGCGTGAGCTGGCAGATCTGATTCAACAGATTTCGCGTTCCGCGTCCGATGAAGCCGTTCAGGCCAATGATGTGGCGGAGAATATCCAGCATATTTTTGCGGTGACGGAGCAGACCAGTGATGGCACCCGTACCACGGCGCAGCAGGTGCGTGAGCTGTCGCAAATGGCCGAGGAACTGCGCCAGTCGGTGTCTCGGTTCAAGATTGCCTGACCCCATGCCTGCTGTTTAATTTTGACCCGCAATCGGGGACTGTTGCATGTCTATAGCTATTGAAAATAAAGCGGAAAACGCACAGCCAACAGAAGAGAGGGATCTCGGGCCATTGGCGTGGATCAATGACGAGGTACGCCGGTCATTGGAATCCACGGTCAAGGCATTGCTTCGCTACAGCCGGGATGTGGAAGCGGCCAAGGTATCGGATCTGGAGGCGATCGACAACACCGGCATCCGCGTGGCCAAGCAGTACCTGCACCAGGTCAAGGGTGCCTTGCAGATGGTGGGTGTCGACCAGGCCGCCGAGCTGGTGGGTTTGATGGAAGTGGCAGCGCAGCGCTTTGCGGCCAAGCCCCATCTGTGTACCGAGAAATCGGTGGCGCTGATGGAGAAGACCTCGTTTGCGCTGCTGGAGTACCTGAGCCATGTGCTCAAGGGCCGCAATGTCTCCTTTGTGGCCTTGTTTCCGCAATACAAAGAGATGCAGGCCTTTGCCGGCGTGGAGCGCGTCCACCCGGCCGACCTGTGGCATGGCGACCAGGCGCAGCAGGAGCCGCTGACCCCGGCAGTCGCTGCACTGCCGCTGGACCGCAGCGCGCGTGAGCGCCTGGACTCGGACATGCTGCAGATCATCAAGTCTGCCGACAGCCGCGCCGCGCAGGATTTGACGGCCGTCTGCCTGGGCCTGGCCCAGGGCCAGACGCAAAAGCCGCTGAAACTGTTCTGGAAGGTGGCCGCAGGCTTCTTTGACGCGCTCGCGTACAAGTTGCTCGACCCCGACCTCTATGTGAAACGCTCGGCGTCGCGGGTGATCATGCAGTTCGCAGCGCATGCCAAGGGTGGCAGCGATGTGGACCAGGGCCTGCAGCATGAGCTGAATTTTTTCTGTGCCGTGGCCCAGGGCCCAGATGAGGCCAAGGCCGCGGTGCTGCAAGCGGTGCGTGTCAGCCTGCAGACCGACGCGCTGCAAGGCGTCAACTACGGCCAGGAGCGCTTTGGCCAGTATGACCCAGCCGTGCTGGCGCAGGCGCGCAAGCGCCTGGAGTCTGCTGCCGAGCTGTGGTCGTCGCTCGCCGATGGCGACCGCTACAAGATCAAGCCGGTGGCCGACCAGTTCCACCTGATCCGCGAATCGCTGCACAAGCTGCATATCGGTGCCGACGAGCTGGGTGCAGCGCTGGGCCGCGTCACCGAGCGGCTGGTGAGCACCAGCACGCCACCGTCGACGCCGATGGCCATGGAAGTGGCCACGGCCGTGCTGTACCTGCAGGCCAACCTGGAGTCGCTCGATGTCAAGCCCGCGCTGATGCGCGAGCGCGCCGACCGCCTGGCGCAGCGCCTGGACCATGTGCTGGCCGACCAGCCGCCCGAGCCGCTGGAGACCTGGGTCGAGGAGCTGTACCGCCGCGTCAGCGACCACCAGACTATGGGCAGCGTGGTCGATGAACTGCACTCCACCTTGGCCGAGGCCGAAAAGCACCTGGACCAGTATTTCCGCAACCCCGACGATGTCTCGATGCTGGGCACCGTCACCGGTTCGCTGTCGCAGATGCGCGGCGTGCTGTCGGTGCTGGGCCTGGACCAGGCCGTCGCTGCCACGCAGCACCTGCGCACGGTGGTGGACCAGCTCGCGGCCGGCCAGGTGGCCGACGAAGACAAGCCGGTCGTGTTTGAAAAGCTGGGCAACAGCCTGGGCGCACTGGGTTTCCTGCTCGACATGCTGGGCTACCAGCGCACCTTGGCGCGCAAGCTCTTTGTGTTTGATGCGACCAGCGGCGAGCTGCGCATTGTGATGGGCACGCAAAAGGCCGGCGATGTCGCGCCTGCCCCCGTGCCCGTGGCAGCAGTGCCGGTCGCAGCGCCTGCGGTGCCCGAAGAGCCGGAAGACGATTCCGTCTACTTTGCGCCCACCATTCCGGCGCCGCTGTTCGATGCCAGCCCCGCTCCGGCGCCCAAGGCGCCTGCGGTGCTCGCGCCCGATCTGCAGTTTTTTGCGCCCAGCCCGGCACCGGTCGCCGCAACCGCAGCGCCGGTGGCGGCGCCCGCACAGCCAGAGGTTTCGGAAGAATCGCTGGACGAAGAGCTGCTGGACATCTTCTTGGAAGAGGCCCAGTCGGTCGTGCAGACCGGCGGCCAGGCACTGCAGTCCTTGCGCCGCGATGCGGCTGACGCCGAGGCCTTGACGACCCTGCGCCGCGCCTTCCACACGCTCAAGGGCAGCTCCCGCATGGTCGGGCTGGTCCAGTATGGCGATGCCGCCTGGTCGATGGAACAGGTGCTCAACAGCTGGCTGGCCGAGCACAAGCCGGCCAATGCGCCGCTGCTGGCGCTGAGCGCTGAGGCACTGACCGGCTTTGGCCGCTGGGCCGAGGACATTGGCGCGCAGCGCCAGTCCACCTGGAACCCCGAGATCTTCCGCATCTCGGCCGATGCCATGCGCATCGATGGCCTGCACCTGCCGCTGGTGGTGCCCGCCGAGTCAGGCCAGGCGCCCGAGGCCGAGGAATGGCCGCACGATACGCAGCAGATGGCGCTGGAGGCCGATGCCAATGATGCCCCTGACACCCCTGACGCGGTAGAGACTGCCCAGGCCCTGGCCGAGCTGGAGTTGCCCGCGGAGGGCGATGCCCCCGCACCCGTGGCCCAGGCCGAGGCAACCCCTGCGCTGGTCTGGCCGCTCGACGGCATCGACCTGGAGCTCGATCCGCCCGCTGCGCTGGAGCCTGCGCCCGCGCTCACCACGCCTTCGGGCCTGGTGCCGCTGGCCATGGCACCAGAAAGCGCCGAGGAAGTGGACTTCTCCGAGTTTGCGCAGGCCATGGCCAGTGCCGAGGCCAAGACGAGCGAGGCGCAAGCGCCCGAGTCGCTGCAGCCGCATGACAGCGCGCTGGACTTTGTCTCGATGGATGCCGGCCTGGAGTTTGTGGCCGAGGACGAGGTGGCCAAGCTCGATCCCGCCCCGACCCGCTTGCCGCTGGAGCTGCCGTCGCTGGACCTGGTGGAGCTGCCCCTGGTCCCCGAGCCATCTGCGCCACCGGCGCAGCCTGCCGCCACCGCTTTTGACTCCATAGAGTTTGCAGACACCATGCTGCCCGAGCTGGAGGCGCTGCCCGAGGAGCCGGTGGCCGAGCCCCAGACCCTGCTGGAAGTGCCCGCTGACCTGGTGCTGCCTGCGGTGGCTACGGACGCGGTGGAAACCCCGCCCGTTGCAGAGCCCGAGCAAGCGCAGCAGGTGGACACCCCGGCAGAAAGCCTGGGCGAAGCGCTGGCCCCTGCCGCTGTGCAGGAGCCCGAGGCGGAGCTGCAGCCCGAAGCCGTCGCCGACCTGGAAGCTCCCGCCGAACCAGAAGCTCCTGCTGAAGTGCCTGCAGCGCAGGAAGCACCCGAAGTGCCTGTGCAGCCCGAAGCTTTGGTAGCAGCGCAGGTGCAGGAGACCGCCCCGGCAGCCCCGGCCGTGGCAGACACCGAGGAGCCTGCCGAGGTGGCCAATGTGCTGGGCGTGAGTACCGCGCTCTTCAATGTCTACCTGGCAGAAGCGGAGAACTGGTCGCACAACCTGGAGAAGGTGCTGTATGCCTGGGCCCAGGCGCCCAACCGCAACTTCCCCGAAGATGCGATTTCCTATGCCCATTCGCTGGCGGGCAGCTCGTCCACGGTGGGCTTTGGCTCGCTGTCCGAGCTGGCACGTGCGCTGGAGCACGCGCTCTCCCATATCCACAACTTCTCCAACCCGGAGGTCTCCTGGCTCAATACCTGCCAGGCGGCGGGCTCGGAGATTCGCAAGCTGCTGCACCAACTGGCGGCTGGTTTTGTCAAACCCGCCAGCGAGATCGTCGTGCAGGACCTGGTCGATATCGCCAACCAGGAAATCAACTCGCAGCTGCACCCGCCTTATGGCCTGGCCGAGTTCGACGCCGAGCCCTCGGGCCTGGCCGAGCTGCACGAGCACGCAGCCGCAGCGCCCGCGCCGGTGCGCACGTTTGCGCCAGTGGCGGCGGTATCCACGGCCGCCTTGCCCGATGTGCTGGAGCTGCGCAATGACGATGCGATCGAAGTGGTCGACGTCATCGACCCGGACCTGTTCCTGATCTTCGAGGAAGAAGCGCAGGAGCTGCTGCCCAAGCTGGGCGCGGCCTTGCGGGAATGGTCGGCTGACCCGCAGTACCTGCCGCCACGCGGCGAAGTGCTGCGCCATCTGCACACCCTCAAGGGCAGTGCACGGCTGGCGGGCGCAATGCGCCTGGGCGAGATGTCGCACCGCATGGAGTCCGAGGTCGAGGACATTGGCACGGAAAACCTGACCAGCCAGGACATCGAGATTCTGCTGGCGCGCTACGACGGCCTGCAGCACGAGTTTGTCGGCCTGCAAGAGCGCGGCAACCAGGTGCTGGCAGAAGGCGCCTTGCCCCAGCAGGTGCCAGCTTCGACCGAGATGGGCGAAGTGGTGGCCGAAGTGGCCGCCAGCACCCCCGCTGCGCAGGAAAGCGCCGGTGCCGAGCAGGCTGCGCAAGCGGCGGATACGGCCGACGCAGGCGCTGGCGTCCAGCACAAGCCGCTGATGCTGCGCATGGCGCCGGTGCGTGCCGCTGCTGGCCAGTCGGTGCGTGTGCGCTCGCAGCTGCTCGACCGCCTGGTCAACGAGGCGGGCGAGGTGCTGATTGCGCGCTCGCGCCTCGATATGCGCCTGAGCAACATCCGCTCGTCCATCAAGGACATGTCAAGCAACCTGGAGCGCTTGCGCACCTTGCTGCGCGATGTGGAGATGCAGGCCGAGTCGCAGATGCAGTCGCGCATGGCGCTGGCCAAGGATTCGGACTCGGGCTTTGACCCGCTGGAGTTCGACCGCTTCACCCGCGTGCAGGAACTCACCCGCATGATGGCCGAGTCGGTCAACGACGTGGGCACGGTACAGCGCAATCTGCAGCGCACGGCCGAAGGCGCCGAAGACGACCTGATTGCCCAGGGCCGCCAGGCCCGTGAGCTGCAGCGCGACCTGCTGCGCACGCGCATGGTGGAGTTCGACTCCATCTCCGAGCGCCTGTATGCGATCGTGCGCCAGATCTCCAAGGAGCTGGGCAAGCAGGTCAAGCTCGACATCACCGGCGCCTCGATCGAGATCGACCGTGGCGTTCTGGACCGGGTGACCCCGGCGTTCGAGCACTTGCTGCGCAACAGCGTGGCGCACGGTATCGAGACGCCCGAGGAGCGCAAGGCCCAGGGCAAGCAGCCGGTGGGCACTATCGCCATCGATGTGCGCCAGGAAGGCAACGATATCGCCGTGTCCATCCACGACGACGGCGCCGGTCTGCAGCTCGATGCGATTCGCCGCAAGGCGGTGCAGTCGGGGCTGATCACAGCCGACGAGCCGCTCGATGTGGACCAGGCCGCGCAGCTGATTTTTGCGCCGGGCTTCTCCACCGCCTCCGAGGTGTCCGAGCTCTCGGGCCGCGGTATCGGCATGGACGTGGTGCGCACCGAGATCCAGTCGCTGGGTGGCCACATCGTGACCACCTCGGAGACGGGCAAGGGCACGCGCTTCCAGATGGTAATGCCGCTGACCACCGCCGTCACCCAGGTGGTGATGATGCGCGCGGGCGACATCAAGTTCGGCGTACCGGCTAACCTGGTGGAGTATGTGCGGCGCGTGCCCAAGGCCCTGATCGAGCAGGCCCATGGCAACAATATCTACACCGACAACGAGCAGGAGCTGCCGTTCTACTTTGCCGGCGCGCTGCTGCAGGGCAACCTGCGCAGCAACGAAGAGCCGGAGAAGACCAGTGCGGTGGTGATTCTGCGCTCGGCGACCAAGCGCGTGGCGGTCCACGTAGACGAAGTGCTGGGCAACCAGGAAGTCGTGGTCAAGAACCTGGGCCCGCAGCTGGCGCGTTTGCCAGGCCTGGCAGGCATGTCGGTGCTGGCATCGGGCGCGATTGTGCTGATCTACAACCCGGTGGCTTTGTACACCGTGTATGGCGATCAGATCGCCGAGCGCATTGCCCAGGCGGCCGTGCGCCCCGAGGTGGCCAAGGCGCCGGTGCGCGAGCTGGCCGAGCAAGTGGTGCAGACGCCGTTGGTGCTGGTGGTCGACGACTCCATCACCGTGCGCCGCGTGACGCAGCGCCTGCTGCAGCGCGAAGGCTACCGCGTGGCGCTGGCTGCCGATGGCCTGCAGGCACTGGACCGTCTGCGCGAAGAGCGCCCGGTCATGGTGCTGTCGGACATCGAGATGCCGCGCATGGACGGTTTCGAGCTGGTGCGCGAGATCCGCGCCGATGCGGCGATGAAGGACCTGCCGGTGGTGATGATCACCTCGCGCATTGCCGACAAGCACCGCGAGCACGCCGCCAGCCTGGGCGTGGACCACTACCTGGGCAAGCCCTATGCCGACGAGGTGCTGCTCTCGCTGGTACGCCAGTGCGTGCTGGACCACGAGATCAAGGCGGCCGACGCCGGCACGCTGCACTGATCGGGTGGAGGGCTCCTGCCAGAAGGGCTGCCTGCGGGCAGCCCTTTTTTATGCGCGCCAGGCAGCGCATGCAGAGGGCTGTGCAGACAAAAGGGCGGCAGCCTGCCCGTACAATGGTTCCCATGAGCGCTGAGACTGACACTTCCGGGACCATGAACCTCACCCACCACTTTCTGATTGCAATGCCTGGCATGCAAGACGAGATGTTTGGCCGCAGCGTGGTCTATGTGTGTGAGCACAGCGAAAAAGGCGCGCTGGGCATCATCATCAACAAGCCCTCGGACATCACGATGGGCAAGCTGTTTGACAAGGTCGACCTGCCGCTGCGCCGCGAGGACCTGGAGCTCGAGCCCGTGTTCCAGGGCGGCCCGGTGCACACCGAGCGCGGCTTTGTGCTGCACGACCGGATCGTGATCGAGTCGGGTGCTGCCGATGAGTCGGCGTACTCTGCCACCCTGACCATTCCTGGCGGTCTGGAGATGACCACCTCGCGCGATGTGCTCGAAGCGCTGTCCACCGGCGCCGGCCCGCACCGGGTGCTGGTCTCGCTGGGCTATTCGACCTGGGGCGAAGGCCAGCTGGAGTCGGAGATCACCGAAAACGCCTGGCTCACGGTGCATGCCGATGCCGGCGTGATTTTTGACACGCCCGTGGCCGAGCGCTATGACACCGCGCTGGCGCTGCTGGGCGTGCAGCCCTGGGCGCTGTCTGCCGCCGCAGGCCGCGCATGACGGACGCGGCCACCAAGCCTTTGCTGGCCGAGGCGGCGCGCATGCAAAGCTTTATCGCTTTTGACTTTGGCATGAAGCGCACCGGTGCCGCCTTTGGCACCCGCATGCTGGGCACGGCCCGGCCGCTGCCGACGATCAACGCCGAAGGAAAGGCCCGCTTCACCCCGATGGAGAGCCTGATCGCACAGTGGCAGCCCGATGCGCTGGTGGTCGGCATTCCCTTTCACCCCGATGGCGCCGCCCATGAGAACACGGCGCTGGCGCTGCGTTTTGCGCGCCAGTTGCGGGGGCGCTTTGGCCTGCTGGTGTTTGAGGTGGACGAGCGCTACAGCACCACCGAAGCGCTGGCCAATGGCGCGCGCGACGCCGATGCGGCCTCGGCCTGCATCATTCTTGAACAGTTCATGCGCAGTCTGGATGTGCCCGATCTGGGCACCACGACCTGAAAGCAGCCAAGACAGCTTCCGACACCCCACCCATGCAAGCACTGACCCGTTCTTTTATTGGCCTGGTACGCCTGGCGCGGCTGGGCCTGCATATCGTTGTCGGTGTCATCACCATCTGGCGCACCTTTGGCCGCCTGGGCCATGCGGAGCGCAACCGGGCGGTGGAGCGCTGGGCCGGCAAGCTATTGCAGCTGAGCGGCATCGAGCTGCGCGTGCTGGGCACCGTGCCCCAGCAGGGCCCCTTGCTGATCGTTGCCAACCACCTGTCCTGGCTCGATATTCCGGCCATCCATGCGGCCAAGCATTGCCGCTTTGTCTCCAAGTCCGATGTCAAGGCCTGGCCGGTGATTGGCGGGCTCGCCAGCGCTGCGGGCACCTTGTTCATCGAGCGCAACTCTCGGCGCGATGCGATGCGCACCGTCAGCCGCATGGAAGAGGCCATGCGCAACGGCGATATGGTTGCCGTGTTTCCCGAAGGCACGACCGGTGATGGCCAGCAGCTGCTGCCCTTCCATGCAAACTTGCTGCAATCGGCGATTGCCGCTGAGGCCCCGGTGCTGCCGCTGGGCCTGTGCTTTTACGACAAGCACAGCGGCCGCATGAGCAGCGCCCCCAGCTATGTCGGCGATGAGAGCCTGCTGGGCTCCATCTGGCGCACGGTGACGGCCCCGCCGCTGGTGGCCCAGCTCAACTATGGCGAGCCGCAAAGCAGCGCAGGCCGCAACCGGCGCGACTGGTCGGCCGAGCTGCAGGCGGCGGTGGACCAATTGCGCCAGGTGCAGCGCTGATCAGGACGAGATTTGTTGGGCTTGAGACCCGCGCGTAACGGGGCTTGAGTCTTTGAACAGGTTCTCAGTGCTCGGGCGCGAAGCAAACGAGGTGCTCGGGCTGGGCGCGCAGGCCAATGCTCTCGCCCACCGTGTGCTGCAGCTGGCTGGAGACCTGGGCGTAGACCAGCTGCTGGCTGGGCAACTGCAAGGTGTACAAAAACTGCGATCCCCGAAACGACTTGCGCAGCAAGGTTGCCCGGTAGGGCGAGTCCGCATCAAACACCACCTCGCTGGCGCGCAGCAGCACATCGCAGGCCTCTGGGGCCTCAGGCGTGGCAACGGCACCGAGGGGGGTGTCCAGCTGCCAGCCCTGTGCAGACGGCAGCGGGCTGGCCGGCAGCAGGCTGCCATGGCCAATAAAGTTGGCCACAAAGCGGCTCGCGGGCTTTTGGAACAGGGTCGTGGCATCGGCCCATTGGTGCAGATGGCCGCTTTCCATCACGCCGATTTGGTCGCCAATCGCAAAGGCTTCGAGCTGGTCATGGGTGACGAAGAGGGCGGTCGCCCGTGCGGCCTTGAGGATGTCGCGCAGCTCATGGGCCAGGCGCTCGCGCAGGTCCACATCGAGGTTGGAGAAGGGTTCATCGAGCAGCATCAGCTGCGGCTCGGGTGCCAGCGCCCGGGCCAGCGCCACGCGCTGCTGCTGGCCGCCCGAGAGCTCATGCGGGTAGCGCGCAGCGCTGTTCTCCAGTCCCACCAGGCGCAGCACCTCTTGCACGCGCGCCTGTTGCTCGGCCTTGGGCCGCTGGTGGATGCCAAAGGCCACATTCTTGCCGACGCTCAAATGCGGGAAGAGGGCGTAGTCCTGGAACACCATGCCGATGCGGCGCTTTTCGGGCGGCAGGCTGGTGCTGGTGCTGCTGACCACCTGGCCTTGCAGACGAATCTCGCCGCCGCTGATGGGCTCCAGCCCGGCCACGGCGCGCAGCAAGGTGGTCTTGCCGCAGCCCGAGGGGCCTATCAGCACCCCGATATCGCCAGCTTGCAGCTGCAAAGACACCTGCGCCACAGCAGGCTGGGGGCGCCCGGCGTAGCGCACATTCAGTTGGGAGACCTCAAGAAACATGGCGGCATTGTAGAGGGCCGCCCAATGGTAAGGGCATAAGGATGCTTTGCATAACCCTCGCCCGATGGAATGGACGCGGATCGGGATGAGCCGCAAGGCGTCTTTTGCAGTCAATAGCCGTAGCTATTGACAAGGGAGACAACGCAGCGGATCGCCCGAGACCGCGTTCAGGCCATGGCAGGGATTTATGCAGAGGATCCTTCGCAAGGGCGCAGGTAGAATCGCCAGCTTTTGGCCCGTCAGTGATTCGCATTTGCAAAACCTTGCCCACTTCCGTCGTCAGCTGCTGCTCGTAGCCATTGCCCTGGTGTTGGTGTTGCCGGTGCTCACGGTCTTTAGCGCCTGGCTGCCCGGGGCGGGCAATGACCTCGATGCCTTTGCCGTGGTGCGCGAGATGTTTGCCACGGTGCTGCCTGGCTATATCCGCACTACGGTGGCGCTGGGCCTGATGGTGGCGCTGGGCGCGGCGGTGCTGGGCAGCTTGTGCGCGGCGGTGGTGACCTTGTTCGATTTTCGCGGCCGCAAGACCCTGGAGTGGCTGCTGCTGCTGCCGCTGGCGATGCCCGCCTATGTGACGGCTTATGCCTATACCGACTTTCTGCAGTTCAGCGGACCGCTGCAGGTGTGGATGCGTGCCAGCTTTGGCTGGGAAGGGCGCTTGCTGCCCGAGGTGCGGTCGCTGGGCGGCGCCGTGCTGGTGTTTGTGGTCTCACTCTACCCCTATGTCTACCTGCTGGCGCGCACGGCGCTGAGCGAGCGCGCCGCGCACCTGATGGAGGCCGCGCGCCTGCTGGGCGCCTCGATGCCGCGCCGCATCTGGACGGTGGCCTTGCCGATGGCCCGGCCGGCCGTGGTGGCCGGGGTGGCGCTGGTGATGATGGAGACCCTGGCCGATTTTGGCGTGGTGAGCTACTTTGGCATCCAGACCTTCACCACCGGCATCTACAAGGCCTGGTTGGCGATGGAAAACCGCAGTGCCGCAGCCCAGCTGGCCACGATGCTGCTGGTGCTGGTGCTGGTGGTGCTGCAGCTGGAGCTGCGCGCGCAGCGGCGCATGCGCTTTGTCACCAGCGGGGTGGGGCGCGCCTCATCGGCCGAGGCCCAGCCTCACCGACTGCAAGGCGCGCGCTGTCTGGCCGCCTGGCTGGTCTGTGGTCTGCCGGTGCTGCTGGGCTTTGTGCTGCCCGTCATGTTCATGCTGCGGCCCCTGGCGGCCGATTGGTCGGTGATTCCGCTGGACCGCTTTGTGCAGTGGGCCGGCAACAGCATCCGCTTTGGTGCCATCACCGCCGTGCTGGCGGTGGCCGTTGCGATGCTGGCTGCCTACGCGGCACGCCGCAGCCAGGACTGGGTCACGCGCAGCACCGTGGGCCTTATCAGCCTGGGCTATGCGGTGCCCGGCGCGGTGATTGTGGTGGGCTTGCTGCTGCCCGTTGGCTGGGTGCAGCAGGCGCTGCCGCAATGGGGTTTTCCGGCGCTGATCACCGCCACCTCGACCGGCATCATCTGGGCCTACCTGGTGCGCTTTACCGCCATTGCGCTGCAGGCCTTGCAAAGCGGCTACACCCGCATCCCCAAAAGCCTCGATGAATCGGCGCGCATGCTGGGCGTGGGCAGCGCCGGCCTGCTGGCCCGCGTGCATGGCCCGCTGCTGCGCCGCTCGGCCTTGACCGCTGCCTTGCTGGTCTTTGTCGATGTGATGAAGGAGCTGCCCGCCACCATGGTGCTGCGGCCCTTCAACAGCGACACCTTGGCCGTCGTCGCCTACCAGCTGGCACGCGATGAGCGCCTGGGCGAGGCGGCGCTGCCTTCGCTGGCACTGGTGCTGGTGGGGCTGGTGCCGGTCATCTTGCTGATCCGCACCATGCGCAGCTCGGCCGCGCGCTGAGAATCCTCGGCGCCCATGCCTTTGCCTGTCTGCTGATGCAGCGGGCAGACCTGGCTATGCGCATGCCATCTGCCGTCCACCATCGGCGCGCGGTGGCCGCAGCTTGCTGGCCTCCTAGCCGCAATAATTGGCGATTCTGTGGTGTTCTCGCCGGATCCATAGCTGACCTATATCGCATTTGATCTGGATCAAACAAGCGCTTCGGGTTTCCCCCTAAACTGCATTTTTGAAACATTAATTGACTATTGGTGTTTCGTTTTTTGAATCAAGGGGATGGCCGCCATCCGCTCGGTCGGATGGCTGGCGTGCCGAGCTCGTGCCCGGCTTGGCTCCTTGTCCACCTCCCAATGCCGCCCAGCGGCTCCCATCGCGTGCAAACACCAACACCTGTTCTGGAAACAGACAACTGGGGCGTGGCCTATGGCGACAAGGTCATCCTCTCCGGCCTGCAACTGCAGATTGCGCCCTGCGCCGTGACTGCCCTGATGGGGCCGGTGGGTGGGGGCAAGTCCACGGCGCTGCGCAGCCTGGCCGGTCTCAATGACGAGAACCCGCGCTTTGTGCAATGGGGGCAGCTGCGCTACAGCGGCCAGCCGCTGGCAGGCACGCACCGGCCCCAGCTGGTGCGCCAGCATGTGCGCCTGATGCAATCGAGCGTGCTCGATTCGCTGACCGAACTGCTGCAACACAGCCATCCGCTCTCCGGCCTGGACCGGCGTGCCTGGTGCGAGGCCTATCTGGAGCGCATGGGCTTTGCCGATATCCAGCCGCTGCTGGCGCGCACAACGATCGAGCTGTCGGCGATGCACCAGCGTGCGATTGCCATCTTGCGCGAGGCCGCGGCCGAGCCTGCGCTGCTGATGTGCGACGAGCCCACCGCCGACCTGCAGGACTACGACAGCTACCTGCTGCTGGAGCTGCTCAAGCGCATCGCCCAGGAGCGCGCCGTGCTGCTGGTGACCCACAACCAGCGCCACGCCCAGCGCGTGGCCGACCATGTGCTGCTGCTGGCCGGCGGCGCGGTGCAGGAGACGAGCCGCGCCGAGCGTTTTTTCTCCGCGCCTTATTCACCCGCCGGCCAGCAGTTTGTGCGCAGCGGCAGCTGCGCGGTGGTGGCCCCGCAGCAGACCGTGCAAGAGGCGATGCAGGCAGAGCCAGTTGCCGCCACTGCCGCCGCGCCGGCGCCGACCGCTGCCCAGGCCGCACGCCAAAGCCAGCGCGCGGTATTGCCCGATCTGGTGCTCGCCAACCCAGTGCTGGCGGCCGAGCATTTTGTGCCCGGCGCGCGCGGGCCGCGCGGCTTTGCCTGGCTGGTGCCGGGCAAGCTGGCGGGCACGCCGCTGCCAGGGGTGGTCAACGACACCGATGTGGACATGCAGGCCTTGAAGCGCTGCGGCATCACGGTGCTGGTGTCGCTCACCGAAAACGACATCGACCAGGCGGCGCTGGCGCGCAACGGCCTGCGCAATGTGCACCTGCCCGTGCATGACCGCGAGCCGCCCTCGGTGTCGCAGCTGCAGATGCTGATGCTCAAGATGAAGCGCCTGCTGCTGGCCGGCGATGTGCTGGCCGTGCACTGCCTGGCAGGCCTGGGCCGCACCGGCACCGTGCTGGCCGCCTGGCTGGTGTTTGAAGGCGTCACCGCCGAGGAAGCGCTGCGCCGTGTGCGCGAGATCGAGCCGCAGTACGTGCAGTCCAGGCAGCAAGAGCTGGCGCTGCTGGCCTACGAGGAAATGCTGCTGGAAAAAATGGGCTGATCGCCGCCCGGCGTGTCGGCCCTTGACCCACCCACTTTGAAGGAACACAACTCATGTCCATGGATACCGTTTTACAGAAAGTCGCCACCTTTGTGCCCGAATGCCTGGCTGCCGGCTATGTCGATGTGGCCACCGGCATGCTGCTGGCCATTCGCACGGTGGATTCGCACCCGCGCGAGGTGATCGACCTGGTGGCCGCTGCAACGGCCGACCTTTTCAACGGTCCCAATGTCTCGATGATCGAGCGCATGTTCAAGAAGTCGCGTGGCCTGCAGGACGACGGCCACCACTACTTCCAGGAGATCATCGTCAACAGCGACAACCTGATCCACATCTTCATGCGCGGCAAGGCCAACCCCGAGTATGTGGCCGTGCTGGTCTGCCGGCGCACCGCCAACCTGGGCATGGCGCTGACCAAGGCGCGCATCATCATGCCCGAGCTCGAAGCCTCTCTGTAATAAGATCGGGGCCATGGCCCAAGAAGACACGATCACCATCTACCACAACCCGCGCTGCAGCAACTCGCGCGGCGCGCTGGCGCTGATTGAGGCGCGTGGCATCCAGCCCCAGGTCATCGACTACCTGCACGCACAGCTGAGCCCCGCGCATCTGACGGCGCTGATCGCCCAGCTGGGTGTGCCGGTGCGCGATGTGATGCGCAGCAAGGAAGCCATTTACCAGGAACTGGACCTGGGCCGCGAAAGCCTGAGCGATGCCGAGCTGATCGCGCAGATTGCCGCCCACCCCCAGCTGCTCAACCGGCCGATTGTGCTGAGCGCCAAAGGGGCCCGTTTGTGCCGCCCGCCCGAGCGGGTGCTCGACCTGCTCTGATGGGCCCGGCCGCCCAGTTGCCAAGCCGCAGCCCTGTACCAGCAGACGGGGGCTAGCAGATGCTGCGCGTGACCGTCCTGTCCGGCCTGGGCCACACCATTGCGGTGATGGTGGCACTCCTGGTCTACACGCTGGTCACCCGCGCCGGCCACCAGCGCCGTCACCCGGCATCGGCCATCGGCTGGGTGCTGGGCATGGTCACCTTTCCCTATCTCTTTTTGCCGCTGTTTCTGGTGTTCGGGCCGCGCAAGGCAGTCCGGCCCCCGGCGCATGCGGTCATCCCCAACAGCGGGCAGCGCCGCAGCAGTGTGCCCAGGCAGGTGCCGGCCTGGGCCGGCCAGCTGCTGGCGAGCATGGAGCTCGATGCCGCCCAGCCCAATGCCGAGGTGGTGTTCCACCAGGATGGTCTGCAGGCCCTGCAGCAGTTGCTGCGGCTGATTGAGCAGGCCCAGCGCAATCTGGACCTGTGCACCTATGTGTTTGCCGACGATGTGGTCGGGCGCCAGATTGGCACGGCGCTGCAGAAGGCAGCGGCGCGGGGCGTCAAGGTGCGCTTGCTGCTCGATGGCGTGGGCTGCTGGCGCCTGCTGCCCGGGCGCCTGCGCCAGTTGCGCCGCTCGGGCGTGCTGGTGCGCCGCTTCATGGTGCCGATGCTGCAGCCCATTCGCGGCGGCAGCAACCTGCGCAACCACCGCAAGCTGGCGGTGGCCGATGGCGTGCATGTCTGGAGCGGGGGGCGCAATCTGGCCGATGAGTACTTTCTGCCCAGCAGCGCCGGGCACCCGGCCTGGGTGGACCTGAGCTTCAATGTGCAAGGGGCCTTGGCCGGCGTGGTGACGGCGCAGTTCGAGGCCGACTGGCGTGCGGCCCGAGGGCGGCGCCGCCCGGTGTGGCTATCGCCCGCAATGGCGCTGGGCGGCGGGGACCAGGCCTGGGCCCAGTGGCTGCCCAGCGGGCCCGACCATGCCGACGACAGCTTGCATGCGCTCTACCTGGCCAGCGCCTTCCATGCGCAGACCTCCATCACCTTGGTGAGCCCGTATTTTGTGCCCGATGACGCGCTGCTCGAAGCCTGGTGCCTGGCCTGCCGGCGCGGCGTGCACCTGCGCGTGGTGGTGCCCCAGCGCTCCAACCACCGCCTGGCCGACTGGGCGCGCGAGCGCGCGTTGCGCGCCTTGGTGCTGGCCGGGGCCGAGGTGTTTTGCTCTCCCCACATGGTGCATGCCAAGGTGGTGATTGTGGACGACAGCATGGGGCTGTGCGGATCGGCCAACCTCGACGGGCGCAGCCTGTTCCTGAACTACGAGGCGATGACGGCCTTCTACAGCGCCCCCGACATTGCCTGGCTGCAGCAGTGGTCTGAGCAGCAGATGGCGCAAAGCTCTGCCTACGCCTACCGCGCGCCCGGCTGGTGGCGCGATGTAGGGGAGGGGCTGGTGCGCGCAGTCGCCTTTCAGCTCTGAGGCGCCCAGCACCCGCGCTACAAAAAAGCCACCCGCAGGTGGCTGGCATCAGGCCTGCGGGCGTTTGCGTGACCGCGCCAGGCCCCATCCGGCGACCAGGCCCGACAGACCGAGCAAGGCCCAGATATCGAGCAGCGGAACTGCCTTGGGTGTCACAGGTTGCGGCGGCGTCGTGGTCTTGACCGGACCAAAGGCGGCACTGCAGACCTCGGCGCCCACCAAGGTTCCGCGCTGGGCCACCGGGGTGACGCAGTAATACAGATAGGCCTTGTCGTCGGCCGCTTGCGTGGTGTAGGTCACCGTGCCTGATGCGCCCATCGTGTTGCCCGACTGCAGCACCGTGCCCTGGGCCGCCTGGGTGAGGCTGGCATTGTCACTGCGCACCCATTGGTAGCGCGTACCTGCCGTGCTGCCGTCTTCTGGGTCGGTTTCGGTGTCGGCATAGCTGTAGCTGCCGGTCAGCGTCTGGCCGATCTCGGGCTGGCCATTGACGGCAGGGATCGCGCTAGGCGCCTCATTGGCGGTGCAGGCATTGGCGCCTGCGATGGCGGCGGCAAAGCCCATCGCGGGGTTGCCGCTTTTGACATAGACCGTGATGGTGTTGGCCCCTGCCTGCCAATCGGGCGAGGCCATCGCGATGGTGAGCCAGCGAAAGCCCCCAAAGCCGTTGTAGCCAAACTGGTTGGCGCTGCCCGCCTGGGGCAGGCCCCAGGTGCCCGCGCCGCGTGCCAGCTGCGATTGGCCGTTGATGAAGATGTCCACCACGGAGTTGTCGGCGCTGTAGGTCATCGAGGGCTGAAAGCTGCCCAGAGACACGCTGGGGTCGAGGTTGAACTGCACCTGGAACAGCGCATCGATATTGCCAAAGTTGGCGCCATCCACATAGGGCTGGCCGCCCCAGGCATTGAGGCCAATCCATTGCGCGGTGGTGCTGTTGGCAGGCGTGCTGGTCCAGCTGGCGTTGCGGCTGGTGACGATGGCCGCATCACCAAAGCTGCCCCAGTTGGCTGGCGAGCTGCCCGCGTAGGCCGCCAGGTACTGGAAGCGCCAGCGGCTGTCTATGGCCGGGTTGGTGCTGCTGGGCTGGCCGGTGTTGAGCTGCGCCAGCGAGTTGGGGCTGCAGTCGATGGTGACGGGGCTCTGGGCCTGCGCCGGCAGGGCACAGACGGCCAGGGCTGTCGCCAGCAGCGAGCTGGCAAGCCAGGCTTGGGGTTGTGGTGTGGACCGGAAAAACATCGTAAATGGCATCCAAGAATTCAATTGATTTTTTATTATTTCAAATCGAATTGCCCGCGTCTGTTACCAATGCTGCCCAGGGATGCCTTTTGATAATTGTCCACAGAGTTGTGGCATTTTGCTGCTGCTCCGCTGCGGGCAGGCTGCCTGTGGCGGCTCTGTCGACGGCTTAGCGTGGGGCAGGGCGTGGCTTGCCGCTGCACCAAAGGTATGGCCTGCGCTGCAGGCAGCCATTGACAAGTAAACCTGACATTTGCTAAAGTCAGGTTTACTTTACATCTCTCTTGGTTCTGACCATGCACAATGCTCTTCCTCCCCCATACCCCAGCCCCAGCATGCGCGCCTACCTCCTCCGGACGGCGCTGTGGATGGGCCTGTACTGCGCCATCCATGCGCTGGTCATCGTGGGCGTTTTTGATGCCATCCTCGGCACGCCAGCGGCCTGGCTGCTGGCGCTGGCCGTTGCGCTGCCGATTGCCGCGCAGCTGCGGGCGTCCTTGCAGTGGATACAGGCGGCGGACGAGTACCAGCGCGCGCAGGCCATCCGCAGTGTGGTGATCGCCTGCGGCCTGGTGCTGATGCTGTGCAGCGTTTGGGGTTTTGGCGAGAGCTATGCCGCAGCGCCCCATGCGCCTGCCTGGCTGGTGGTGCCGCTGTTCTGGCTGGTCTGGGGGCTCGTCACTGGCGTGATGCGGCTGCGCGGCTGATGGACAACCATCTGCGCACGCTGCGCGCCCAAGCCCAATGGACCCAGGCCGATCTGGCGCAGCGCCTGGGGGTATCGCGCCAGGCCGTCAATGCGCTGGAGACGGGCAAGCACGATCCCTCGCTCGACCTGGCCTACCGCATCAGCGTGGTGTTTGAGCTGCCAGTCGAGGCGATCTTTCAGAACCCTTACCGCAGCGCACCGGGCTGACGGTTGCGCGCAGGGCGTAGATCGCTGATCTGCGTCAAGCAGGGGCGTGCATAGCCCCATATCGTCGGCATTGGCTGACAGGGTTTTCTCTGCTTTGGTATGAAGCTAGTGGCTCTCTGAATAAGAGAGCTGAACAACATGCGCGCCGCCATCTGGCTGCCATCATCGGGCCGGATACTTGTTGGTGGCGCCACCCGCTCTCGCTTCGCTTGTCTACAACCCTTATGTGAAAGGTGCACCATGGCCAAATCTGAACGCAGCAGCAAAACGGATATCAAGGCACGCCGCAAGGCCCCGTTGCTCACCCCCAGTGATCTCGATGCCGGGGCCACCAAGGACATCAGCGCGGCCCTCAACGGCATCCTGGCCGATGTGTTTGCGCTCTACCTGAAGACCAAGAATTTCCACTGGCACATGAGCGGCCCGCACTTCCGTGACTACCACCTGCTGCTCGATGAGCAGGCCGACCAGCTCTATGCGATGACCGACGCGATTGCCGAGCGCATCCGCAAAGTGGGCGGCACGACCTTGCGCTCCATCGGCCATATCGCGCGCCTGCAGCGCATCAGCGACAACGATGCCGACTATGTCGATCCGCTCGACATGCTGGCCGAGCTGCGCGAGGACAACCAGCAGCTCGCGGCCCGCCTGCGCGAAGCCCATAACGTGACTGACGAGCACCGCGACATCGCCTCGTCCAGCCTGCTGGAAAACTGGATCGACGAGACCGAGCGCCGCACCTGGTTCCTGTTTGAATCCAGCCGCAACGCGGGTTAAGCGCCCCAGGCTGTCCCCGGTTCAGTAACCGGGGACCTTGCGTGGCTCAGCCCCGCGCTGGCTTTGCCGCTACGCGTTGGCGGCGTTGCTGCATCCAGCCCAGAGGTGCCAGCAGCAGCGACAGCAAGGCCAGACCCCATGGAGCCATGGCGGGCACCGGGGTGGGAGCTACGGCAGGCACCACCACCGCACGACCCACCACCTCACCCGAGGCGATAAAGCGCATGGCTCCCGGGCCTGAACAGGTGGCATCAGGGCAGAAGGTAGAAAAGGCCTTGTTCCGTAGTGCCACCGTGACTTCCACTTCTCCTTCAGGCGGCTTGATCGCAATCGTGCCGCCGGCATCTGTCATCGGGCTTTGCAAGTCCAACAAAATGACTTGTTTGCCCGTCAGATCGCTGGTGTCAGCAGGCACAAAGATCATGTTCTGTGCAGGATCGGACAGGTAGGCGTCGCAGTTGGAGCCATTGCAGGTATTGCTGAAGCTGGCAGCCGGTATGCCTTCCGTGCCCGTGGCGGTCACATTGATCTGGCTAAAGGTCTGGGTGGTCGCATCAAACACATAGGAGCCAGAGGCGGTGCCGCCATCGACGAACGTCACATCCGTCAGGGTCCACTGCACCAAGGCAGCGTTCGCGGCCGAGGCAAAGCCTCCAACGGCCAGTGCCAGGGCGCTGGCGCACAGCAATGTCTTCATCGCAATCTCCATGTGTTGAATGCAAACAAATGTATCGCATTTGCAAGTATTTACTATCCCGTATTCTGGGGATTTCATGCGCGTTGAAG
Organism: Comamonas sp. MYb21; assembly: GCF_037479395.1. Taxonomy (NCBI): domain Bacteria; kingdom Pseudomonadati; phylum Pseudomonadota; class Betaproteobacteria; order Burkholderiales; family Comamonadaceae; genus Comamonas; species Comamonas sp. MYb21. The sequence goes on from NZ_JBBGZC010000002.1 coordinate 234,276, forward strand.
CTGTGTTAGGCGCCATTGTCAGACGCCACGCCTTTTTGCTGAGAGCCGCGCTGGCGAGAGGATCGGCACAGGTAAAGATTGCTACAGTTTGAGCCTGCATCAATTTTTTTGTGGTGGATATATGGATAACCAAGAAACAGTCACCATCCATACACCTTTTGCGATCTCGCCCCGGGGGGCGGAGGTGCTGGCAACGGGATGGAGCGTCAAAAAGGAGTTCATCGGTGAGCCGGTGCACGACACCAATGGCCAAGAAATTGGCACCGTAGATGATGTGATCGTCGGCAAGGAAGACAATCTGATTTTTGCCATTGTCGGCATCGGCGGCTTTATGGGCCTGGGCACCTATGACGTGGCCATCGAGTTCTCCCGCTTCAAGCTGGGCAAATACGGCTTGCTGCTGCCAGACGCCAGCAAGGAAACCTTGCAGGGCCTGCCCCAATTTGTGTACCCGAAGGCTACGACCTAATCTCAGTCATCTCGTGCAAAGCGCCGTGTGCTGTGCAAGGCAGCGCCGGCGCTTTTGCCTTGGTGGTCTTTGCGCCGGGGTACCCGTGCCCGACCAGGTCATGCCTCCAGTCGGATATGCAGGCTACCCCAGCCGCTGGCACATCTGCCCAGCATGCGTGGACATGAAAAAGCCACCTTGCGGTGGCTATCCGTGGTCGGCGTTGGTATTTAGCCGATGTGCTTGCGCTGGCGCCGGATCCCCAGCAGCGCGATCAGCGGTGTCAAGCCCAGGAGCGCCCAGGGGCCCAAGCCTGGCACCGGTGTAGGCGCCTGCTGCACCACGCGGGTGGTGACCGGCCCTACAGGGCTGGTGCACACCTCCAGCCCAGGGCTTGCACCGGTCTGTGCGGCAGGCTTGACGCAGAAGAAGACATATTGGTTCAGGTCTGCGGCTTGCAGGGTATAGGTCGGCGTCTGGCTTGCGCCCCCGGTGGTGCCGCTCGCCACCACCGTGCCGTCGCTGGAGCTGCTGATGCTGGGGTTGGCGCTGGTCACAAACTGGTAGGTGGTGCCGCTGGGGTTTTCAACGTCGCTGTTGTTGTCGGCATAGCTGTAGCTGCCGGTCACGGTGGAGCCGACCTGCGGTGTGCCGGTGATGGCCGGGACGGCAGTGGGCACCACATTGGGAGGCAGCTCGGTCACCGGGCCCAGCGCGCTGGTGCAGACCTCCAGCCCTGGCGTTGCGCCGGTTTGGGCATCTGGCTTGACGCAGAAAAAGACGTTTTTGTCCTGGTCCGCTGGCTGCAAGGTGTAGGTGGGCGTCTGGCTCGCCCCCCCGGTGGTGCCGCTCGCCACCACCGTGCCGTCGCTGGAGCTGCTGATGCTGGGGTTGGGGCTGGTTACAAACTGGTAGGTGGTGCCGCTGGGGTTTTCAATGTCGTTGTTGTTGTCCGCATAGCTGTAGCTGCCGGTCACGGTGGAGCCGACCTGCGGTGTGCCGGTGATCGTCGGCTCGGCAATGGGTACGGTGTTCGGTGGTGCGCGTTCGATCAAGGCCACCATGTGCTGGTACGCCGGATCGCGATTGCGAAACAGGTCCATCGTGTAGGTGTTGGAGCGGTACGAGGTACGCAGTGTCGGCAGATTGGCCTTCATATCGTCGTACAAGGTGTTGTAGGCGTTGACAAACACGGCTTGGTCCGTGCCGCCATATAAAAGGACGTTCTCTAAAGCGGGACGCGAGGAGCCTGCATTGATGTTGATGCTCTCGGCAGTTCCGTCGTAGTCGTTGCCAAGCTCCCACAGCGCGTACTGGAGCGCGCGGCGATGATTGTTGTCGCCATTTTTGTAATAGCTGAGGTAGTACTTGTCGAGCAGCCAGTAGATCGCCGCCTCGCCTGCTGCACCGGAGGCGCCCTTGATGGCGCTGGCGCCGGCTTCCGTGTCGAATAGAGCAGGATCGATTTTGTAGTCAAAGGGTGGCTGTGTGCTGTGATCGATGCAAATCAAAAGTACCGAGGCATCGCTGTACAACGTCCCGTCAGCGTCATATCTCAAATTTTCTGATGTTCCAGAGTAGATGGCGCTTTGGTTATAGATAACGCTGCCTGATACAAACGCGGCGCTGGACAAACTGGGCACCGCCATCGCAAGCACAGCGGCAAGGGTCAGCATTTGTTTTCGCATGATTGAATTCCATTCTCTAGGTGAGGCGAGGATTTGCCTTGGTTGAGAAAATGCCTGCCATCGATTCAAGACAGCCATGCTTACCAGGGCGTCATATGTACACCCAGATAATCCTGTGGAGATAATTTGCTGATCCCTGTTAATAATCAAATGACTAAATATAAAAAATATTTGAATCTAATGGGCGTGGAGTGATCAGCGGTTTGACTCCTAAGGTCTTGGCTGTGCAGCAAAAAATTACAGTTAGAACTGTACAACGCGAGGCCATGTATACGTCTTTGGTTTTATTAAAATAGCTTTGTTATTTGTATTTTTTTTTAAATAGTAAAGGTGAAAATGGCGATAGAGATTTATATTGTTCACAATCGCGCGCATCTTTTATGGAGTGGCGAGATAAACCAAAACAATTAATAATGCTTGGTTAATAATTGCGCGATGCCTTTGGAGTGAACGAGGTACGGTGCTGTTTGACCATCAGTGGGTCCCGTGCTCGCTCTCAGCGTTGACGCCCGCCGGAGATGGTTGCTGGGTGCTCTGGTAGCCATCACAGAGAGGACCCTGGGCGTGACAGCAGGGTTAGCTTGTCCACCCAAGGGCATAGTTGGCCGCTGGCAAGCGCAAAGGGTGTCAGCCGCTGATCGGCTCTGGGCGATGCGCAGCCATCCTGGCTTGGCTGAGCCGACACGGGTACCCGCCTACCAAAGGCGCAGCTGGCCCCTATCCACGCGTTGGCGCGAGTCGCGTTAAAGCGCGGGTGCTGGCCGCTTTGGCCTCGTAGGTGGGACTGCGCTATCCACTGGCCAGGACCTGCGTGCGATCTGGATGATCAGGATGAAGCGGCTGGCTTTTGCACGGCCTGCTCCGCTGGTGGAGGCTGCGTGCTCTGCACCTGGCTGAGCATGTAGTTGGCCAGGGTCTCGTACAGCGGCCTGGCGATCATGCGCGAGACCAGGCTGGCCAGCATCGCGGCGGCCATCAAGCTCAGCACCATCGAGTGCCCATCGACCATCTCCATGACGATGATGAAAGCCGTGAGCGGCGCTTGCGTGACAGCGGCCAGAAACGCGGCCATGCCCATCGCAATCAAGGCGGGGGCGATATCGCTGCCCATCATCAGCGAGACGTTGTGGCCCACACCTGCGCCAATCGACAGCGAGGGCGCGAAGATCCCGCCAGGCACGCCCACCCAGGCAGACAGCCAGGTGGCGATGAATTTGAGCGTCACATACAGCGCAGGCAACTCGGCCTCTCCCGCCAGCATGTGCTTGACTTCTTCCGAACCGGCGCCAAAGGTGGCGCCGCTGGTGGCCAGGCCGATGACGGCAATCAGCAAGCCGCCAGCAGCTGCAAAGCGGATGGGATACTGCGCGCGCAAGCGGTTGAGGCGCTCTGGCGCGCCGGTCAGGGACGCGGCCATCAGCTTGGCAAACAGGCCCCCCAAGACGCCGCAGCTCAAGGCGACACAGATGCCGGGCAGCAGTGCGTGCCAGTTGAGGCTGGGCACCTGGATGCGCCCAAAGTAGTTCAGGTTGCCAAATGCGGAGACGCCCATCAGACCGGCCAGCACAATGGCGGCAATGATCAGGCCGCTGGCGCGCGACTCCAGCTTGCGGGACAGCTCTTCGATGGCGAAAACGATCCCCGCCAGCGGTGCATTGAAGGCGGCTGCAATGCCCGCTGCACCGCCTGCCACCAGCAGCGCATGGCTGGTGATGCCCGAGCGCGGACCAAACCAGCGCTTGGCATGGTGCATGACGCCGGCGGCCACCTGCACGGACGGCCCTTCGCGGCCAATCGACAGGCCCGCCAGAAACCCCAGGCCTGCCAGCGCAATCTTGCAGGCGGACAGCCACAGCGAGACAAAGCGGCTGCGCTGCTGGTCATTGAGCGCCGTCTCTTGCGCGGCCATGACCTGCGGAATGCCCGAGCCCGCAGCGCCCGGTGCCCAGCGGCGTGTGGCCCAGACAATGGCTGCCGTCAGGCATGGCGTCCACAGCAATACCGCCCAGCCCCCTTGCCAGTGGTAGATGTGCATGAACCAGTCAAAGGCCTTTTCAGCCACCATCGTGAAACCGACCACGCACAGGCCCGCTGCGGCGGCATAGGCCAGCACAATGCAACGCTCCACCCAGCGCCATCCATCCCCGAATTCTTGCCTCAGGTTCTGTACGAAATCGGGTTCTTGCTGCATTGCGCCCTCATGGAGTGAGGGTACCAGTCTAGTCAATTCGATGGGGGGCAGGCTTGCTGCATCCAAGCCCGTGACCATAACGCTCAGGCTTTGGAGCCGCCGCAGGTGCCTGTGTCTGTCGCGTTTGGGGCTTTGTCATTCAGCCCTGCTGCGGCGCGAGGAGACTTTGAACAGTTTCTTAGGCCTGCGAAGCCTGCATGGGATAGAAGTGCTGGCAATCGCGCCATTCCTGCACAGGCTGGTCGTCCAGATAGGTGGTGGGTTTGGGCAGAAAGCCGGAAAAGCACTGGGCAATTCCCAGCGCATCGGCGGTATTGCGGCAATAGTCTGCGCCGCCAGAACTCCAGAGATACAAGACGGCACCGTCTTGATGAAGGCGCCGCACCTGGTTGATCACCGAAGGCATAGGAATCCTCTTGGTGCCGACCGTGCGCACCAAGGTGTCGTCGACATCGACAAATACCACTTTCTTCTGCATAGGTCAGGTGCTCAAGCGTTGATGAAGCCTGCATCCTAGACCAAGGCATGGTCGCTGGATAAGCCCGTTTACCGCTGCTTGCATTCGCACCCTATCAGCCAGAGCCCGTGCGTTCTACTCCCCATTTCCGCTGGGTGACGAAGCCCTGTTAAAGCCACTGGGCACCCTGCCCAAGCGCTTGCGAAACATGGTGGAAAAAGCACTGGGGCTGTCATAGCCCAGATCAAGCGCGACCTGGGTGACCGACTGCCCGCCCGCCAGCCGGGGCAGGGCCGCGAGCAGGCAGGCTTGCTGCCGCCAGGCGCCAAAGCTCATGCCGGTCTGCTGGCGAAAATGCCGGTTAAAGCTGCGCAGGCTTTTGTGCAGCTGCGCAGCCCATGCCTCAGGCGCAGCCTGGATCTGTGGCGCCTTCAAGAAGGCCTGGCACTGCGCAGCCAGCGCCCTGTCTTGCGGGATGGGGGCGAACAAGGGCATGGTGGGCGCCTGGCGCACTTCGTGCATCAGCAACTGGGCCAAGGCGCCATCGCGCCCTTGCTCGTCATACAGTGCTTCCATCGTGATCGAGGCCAGCAGCAGCTGGTGCAGCAGCGCGCTGACCACCAGCGCTTCGCAATGCCGGCCCTGGCGGGGCGCAGCGGCGGGCTCAATATACAGGCTGCGTGTGCTCACGCCCTGCATGCGCACCCGGTGGGGCTTGCCAGCGGGAATCCAGACACCGCTAAAGGGCGGGATCACCCAGGCGCCATCGTCCGTTTCCACCTCCATCAGGCCGCTCATGCCGTACAGCACCTGCGCGCGCCGGTGGCTGTGGGTGTCCAGCAGGGTGCCAGGTGCATAGTCGGTGCTGATGGCCAACAGCGGCCGGGCCACGGTATCTACCGACGCGAGAGGGATGTTGTGCATCGGCCAATTTTGGCCTAAATGCAAGGGTACTTGGCTTTTTATCGAAAGTCAGCCGCAGTCTGGCGCTCTATCGTGGCGTTTTGCAACCGTTGATGGTCCTTGTCCATGTATTTGCTGCTACTGTGTTTTGGGGTTCTGGCCGGTGTGACCACCGTGCTGTTTGGTTTTGGTGGCGGCTTTGTCGTCGTTCCGGTGCTGTATGCGGTGCTGGTGGGGGTGTATGGCGCAGACAGTGCGCTGGGGCTTGCCGCCATGCACATCGCGGTGGCCACATCCACCTGTGTGATGGTCTTTGGCGCGGGGCTGGCCAGTTGGCGGCACCACCAGGCCGGCACAGTGCCCTGGGGCCAGGTGCGGCCGCTGCTGGGCTATGTGGCACTCGGGGCCATCCCTGGGGCGATGGCTGCGCTGATGCTGAGCGGCCGCTGGATCCGCTGGGCGTTTGTCGGCTATCTCGCGGTGACGATTCTCGACAGCCTGCTGCGGCCCGGTTTTACCCAGGAGCGCAGCAGCAGCATGCGCCCTCTGGCCAGGCCAGCGGCCGCTGCGCTGGGGCTCTTTATCGGCGCAATTGCCGCTTTTCTGGGAGTCGGCGGCAGTGTCATGACCGTCCCACTGATGCGCCGGCGCGGCGCCAGCATGACGGCCGCTACTGCGGCAGCCAATCCGCTGTCATTGCCGATGGCCATCGTGGGCACCGCCACCTACGCGCTGCTGGCGTCCAACACGGCGCCGTTGGGGGCATGGCATCTGGGCTACATCGATGTGCGCGCCTGCCTGGTGCTGGTGGCGGGCTCCTGGTTGGGCATCCGGGTCGCGTCGCGCTGGATTGGCAAGATCCCGGACCGTCTCCATGCCAAGGTCTATATCGCCTTGCTGTGTGCGGTGCTCTTGGCCATGGTGGTGCATTGACGGCCGCTGGATGAATGGGCGCCGGCCGAGGGGTTGCGCAGCGATGGGGCTGCGCAAACCAGCGGTAGAACCCCAAAGCGGTCTATTCCTTGGCATCTTCTGCCAGACCCTTGTTCCACCGGATCAGCGCGGATGGCCCGCGCCTGCGTTCAGACCACAGCTAAGCGTGTTGCAAAGGGTTCCTAGACCTTGCGGCCCCTCGAGAATCCCAGGAAGCCGGCTAGCGCCATGATGGGCGAGAGCGCCAGCAGGCCCCAGGCTGTCATCGTGGGCACAGGGGTCGGCACGGGAGTGGGCTCCACGGGCGTTGTCGGTGGATCCGGCTCCACGACAAAAGTCATGCGGACCATGCCGGCCTGCCCCGCTTGCCCACCGTCGCCGCCAGCGCCGGCCCCGACGTTGATGCCTCCGGCGGCGCCGCCGCTTGCCCCCGATCCATTGGCGCCTGCGATGCTTTCTCCTTCGCATGCTGCCACGGCCAATGGGCCTGTCAGGATCAGGCCGTCTGCTCCCGGCATGCCGGGCACTCCAGGTACGCCATTGGTACCTATGTTTCCGTAGCCATAGCCGGGAGAGCCCGAGCCACCGTTTCCACCATGGCCTTCGTAGCCCGCCTGTCCGCCAGCGCCGCCTATCCCTGCTATCGCACCGTCACCGCCGTTGCCGCCATCCCCGCCATTGCCGCCGTCCGTCCCATTTGATCCGTCTATGCCGTTCCCTTCCCAGCTGCCATCCCAATCAGGTGCGCTACTTCCGTCCACTCCATTGGCGCCATTGCCACCTGCACCACCCGATCCTCCAATGGATCCAGCGCCGCCGCCTCCGCCCAGGCCGCCAGGGCGCCCCAGGAAATTGGCACCTCCAGCACCCCCCGTGCCGCCGCTGTGCGTTGTCGCACCTTGACCTGGTAAGCCGCGCGCGCCATCGAAATAGTTGAGATCCACGGTGCTGCCGCCGCCGCCACCGCCGCCATGGGCCGTGACACCGAGCACACCGGGGCCCGACACTGCGGAGAACCCGCCTCCCGTGCTGTGCGTCCCGGTGGCTGTCCAATCTGCGCTGTTGACCAAGCCAGCCGCGCCGCCGGCCGCGACGATGACCAGCAGCTCGTTGCCTGCAGTCACGGCAAGACGGGCTTTGCAATAGGCCCCGCCGCCGCCGCCGCTGCCGCCCCCTGCGATGCCGTTCCAGCCCTGGTCATTCGAGCCCCCGCCACCGCCGCCACCCCAGGCCTCAAAGCTGATGTGGGTTACCCCTGCAGGCACGGTGCAGGTCCCCGCTGCATTGACGCCATTGACGCAATCTGCGGCTATGGCGTGGCCTGCAACCCCGAAGCAGGCCACGGTTGCTAACTTTGCGAGTATTGGATTTTTCATTTTTTTCCAGTGAAAGCATGGGAGAGGGCTGGCCCATTGAGCGAGGGTGATGCAGAGAATCCCTCAGGGGTGTTGCTGCGTGATCGAAGGTCTTGTCGCTTTCCGCTGCACGAGCTCCAAAAAAAGAGCCTCGCTGGGGCCAATAAGGCACTTACGAAGCTCTTTTGTCGCAGCTGGGATCAGCGTGTACGCACATATGCGGAGGTCATACCTTGCGACGGCGAGACAAGCCCATAAAGCCCGCCAAACCCATTAATGGAGAGAGCAGGAGCAGGCCCAGCGCAGTCATCGTGGGCACGGGGGTAGGTGCAGCAACGGGGGGAGCAGTGGCAGGGGTATCGGTGTCCGTTGCCGTGTCGTTGGAGGGGTCCGGGTCGGGATTGGTATTGACTGCGCTGGCGCTGGAGCCATCGGCTTCGACCGTGGCGGTGTTCACCAGATTGCCCGTGAAACCGGCTGGGATGGCCATGGTCAGCGTATAGGTCGCAGTCGCATTCACCGCAAGATTGATGGTGTCATCAATGCTGCCTGTGCCACTGGCAGCACAGCTTCCGCCGGCCGAAGCGCTGCAGGACCAAGAGGCGGTGCTGATGCCGCTGGGCAATACATCCGTCACCTTGGCGCCTACGGCGGTGAACGGACCGTTGTTGCGCACGGTAATGGTGTAGACGACATTGGTGCCCGGCACATAGGTGGTTTGGCCGTTGGTTTTGGTGATGCTCAAATCCGCAGGGAACTGGATGGGCGCATTCGGGCAGTTGGCGCCATCGTTGGTGCCCGATCCGGGCGAGCCGGCAATGAGCGTTTTGACACCGGTGAGCAGGTTGATCTGGTAAAAACCGCTGCCATTGTTGGCCGAGCCAAACATACCGTTGGTGGCACCGAACTGCGCGCCCAGCACACCACCGGTGCCGTCTGGCGTACCCATGGCCGAGACGGCTCCAGTACCCACATCGATGGCATAGAGCTGGCCTGTGTCGGACACCGAATACAAGCCCCCGGAAGCGCCACCGACCCAGGCGATGTCCGAGGCCGTGAATGCTGTATCCAAGGTGATGGTGGTAGCGGTCAGTGCGCTCGTATCAATGGCATAAATCACCGAGGTGTTGCCAAAGGGTTTGACATAGTAGGTGCCATCGCTGCCCACTGTGCCCGAGTTGTAAGCGGGACTCGCTGGCAGCCCCGTCACAGCGCCCACAACGGTGACAGCTCCGGTGCTCTGGTTGACGCTGAGCAGATTATCGCCATTGGCATCGGTCCGCATCGCATAGATCTGGCCATCGGTGGGGGAATAACCCAAGGCGTTGTAGGAAACCGCAGAAGCCCCCCCAATGCCGGTAAACACCATTGGATTGGTATCCGTAGACACGCTGTTTAACGAGGTCGGTGCGTTTTGCGACAGAAAAAGCCGGCCATCGCAGGCGACTTGTGCCATCGATATGGCTGGCAATACCAAAGCGGCCGAGATAAGCAGATGCTTGAATGTTTTTTTAGGGGCGGGAGAATTCGTCAGCGGCGACGAAAATGCTGGAAAGGCTGGGCCAGGCGGCATTTTCTTAGAATCGGTCATATTCACCCTTTACTGAATTGAAGCGGATGCAGTAATAAAACAAAAATGCAAGTTCTCTTGGCTGTGAATGAGGGACGGATCGCGATAGCGGAACCCTATGTCCTTCTATTCACTCGGTCACGCTGTTTACAATGCCATACACCTAAAACATGGTCAAGGCGCAGGTGGACATGGGTAGCATTTTTTTTGTTAGCTGTTTCAAATCGGATGGTATGCAAATTCAAAATCTTTGCTTTTTATCCATTTTCTTTGTTTTTATTTAATTTCCTTTGATTTTTTGATTTTTATAGATAACTTGGGATTTGGCATTGTCAATACCCCCTTTCAACCAAGCGGGTGCGAATGATGGGGCGGTGCGGCTTCACAGTGCAGCAGGGATGGGGTTATCCAGCTATTTTTTGAGGCAGATGGATGGTCCGCTGCGTGATGCGTGCCGAATACCGGTTCACGGCAGGGATGTGATATAGGCTGTGGGCCTTGGGAACTTCTGCACAACTTCCTGCCATGGTCTGAACGTGCTCTCGGGGGATCCAATCCCATGTCTTTCTCGGCAATACCTCCGGTTCGCCTTTAAGGGGCGCCTTGTGCGTTTTATCCCGATCAGTGTCCGTCGCGCTTGGTGAGGCTTGTGCAGAGGCAGCCCAAAGAGGGCGGTGTCTTGTCTGGCTAAAGCGCTTGGTCAATATCTTGGCAAATGCCGCTCGTCACACCGGTTTGTTGGGGCGGCCTGTCAGCAATGGCCGAGTCGGCTGTGGGTATTGCATTTTCGAAAGGTCTTGGAATAAAAAAATCGCCTCCAGCTGGAGGCGATTGTGAGTAACTCGGCAAGTCTTCAAGCCCTGAGGCTTCTAGCCATCACTGGTTGCGTTGGCGGCGGCGCAGTGCCAAGGCACCGATACCGGCACTCAATCCGCCCAGCAGCGCCAGGCCAGCCAGGTCCAATGCAGGGACTGGGGTGGCAGGGCCAGCGGTGGCGATGACGCTGTTGGCGGTTGCGCTGTTGTTGGCCGGAGTAGGGTCATCAATGCCCGCTGGAGCCGCGATGCTTGCCGTGCTGGCCAGCGAACCGGTGGCATTTGCAGCGACCTTGGCCGTGACGGTGTAGGTCACGCTGGCGCCCATAGGCAGGTTGACCGTGTCATTGATATTGCCGCTGCCCGATGCGCTGCAAGTACCGCCGCCTGCGCCCACACAGGTCCAGGTGGCATCCGTCAGTGCGGCAGGCAGGGTGTTGGTGACCGTGGCGCCCGTGGCTTCCACCGGGCCGGCATTGCTGGCGGTGACGGTGTAGGTCACCGTGGCACCGGGTGCTACGCTGGCAGCGGCACTGGCGTTGGTGATGGACAGGTCGGCGCTTGGGGGCTCACCCGTGCAGGCTGCGGTGACATAGAACTCGGCAATGGCGCCCAATGCACATGTTCCACCGCTACAGTCGTTGGTTTCTTGCCCGCCATCCAGCCGGAAGCCCACGGTGTTGTTGCCGCGTGCAAAACCAAGCGCTGCAGACGTGGTATAGGTCTGGAATGCACCGTAGCCATTGGGAAGATAGGTAGGTCCAGCAGCGGACTCTGCACCCGCTGCAGGCTTCACATAGACGGAGCTTCCATAGTCATCAAATGCGAAACGCCCAGTGAGCTTGATGCTGGCCAAATCAACATTGCTGCCGATGTTGACGGGCTGGTTCATCACAAATGTGGAGCCGTCCTGGATGCCACGAGACTGCCCGGTAGCCGCTGGGTAAGGCACACCCGGAATGTCGCTGCTCGCAGGGTTGGTCGTTCCAGGGCTGATCCAGCGGGCGTCGGTCGCCGTAGTCAGTGTCGATGGATCGAAATAGCTGCGATACCGGTAGCTGTCAAACAGAGGCTGCTCGACGTTCTCCAGGGCGGTGCCCGCTGCATTCATGCGCTGCGTCCATTTCCAGTCCCTGGCGTTGGTGGTAAATGGGCCAACACGGACTTCATCACCCGCTTGGCTGCCGGCGGGGCAAGCCAGAATGGTGGTGGGCTGGGCGGGCGGCTCCTCCTGGCAGTCGGCCGTGATTTCAAAATCTGCAATAAGGCCGGTTGGATTTCCAGAGCTGGCGGTGGTCGACGCAGTGTTATATACCACAAAACCGATGGTGTTGTCGCCATAATAGAAACCCAGACCGTTGTTATTACCGTCTAGATTAATAGTTCCTGGAGAGCCATAGCTCATGCCCAGATTCTGCATTTGCAACCAGGTCGTGCTGCCAGAAGGCGGGCTAGCGGGGCGAACAACAAATTCCGAACTGTCATCCACTCCTCCACTGCCAATGATCTTGATGCTGGAAAGCTTGATATTGCTAGGAATAGTAATAGGCTCGTTGTAGTAGAAAGTAATTCTATTTTCAACCCAAGCGCCATTTGCCACCACACCGCGCGCGTTCACTTCCGGATAAGGTCCACTACCCGTAGTAACCGATGAACCAGTTCCTGCACCCACTGGATATTGGGCATCGCCAAAGGAAATCCAATCCCCTTGGAGCGGAGTGCCGGCAAGATCGCCTGCACCGCTGGTATGCACCGCAGTCGCTTTATCAAACCAGCCGCGCCAATGGTAGTCGTCCACAATGGCTGCCGCACCTGTGGCGGTGCCACTTGGAGGGGCTACGTATTGGGCATCCGTTGACCAGGTCGCCTTAGCGGTGTGAATGCGTAAGGGCGCACCACAAGCCAATGTCGCAGCCTGTACGCCAGCGGCAGCCGTCAGCCCTGCAAGCGACACTGCAAAAAGAGCAGCCTGTCTGTGAATTAATTTCATCCTGAAAACTCCATCCCAATTGAAAAATATCCCATACGCACCCGAAAGATAAACTAAATCAATTGAATATTATTTAGTATAACTTACGTCTATCGTGTATATGTGAGCCGCAAAACAGGGAGAAATCTAGCAGATGGTTTCAAACTGCATCTTTGCTTAATTTAAATATTTTTTGGATTTCTTGAGATTTCTTTCAATACTCCATTATTTCGTTCGATAGCGTTGTGTTTCTGATTGTAATTTTTAAAAATTAACATATCCCGATGGCCAAGCCACTACATTGCATGTAGATTTTCTTGACTCATTTTTCTGCTTTGAAAAATGAATATCTATAGTTTGTAGCGGGGTTCAATATGTTGCATCGAAAGAAATGCGTCAGGGTCCTGGGTTTGCTTGGCGCCTTGTTCATGGGCAGTGCCACTGCCGCGCCCCTGGAATGGGACTACACGGTCACGGCCGAGTTTGTGACGACCACGGGCGCTACCAGGTTCGTTGGCGCGGGCCCAGGTAACAACAATGGCTGCGAACAGGTCAAGGCCGCCGAGATCTCCTGGGGGGTTTGCCCCATTGGTCCTGCAGGGCCAGGGCGCAGCGGTATCAGTGTGTCAAGCAGTGCGCAGACGGGGACCTTGGTGGCCAATGGCGCCGCGCAATACGCCAATGTCTACACCCATACCAATAACGTGGTGGCGTTGAACTTTGCGACCCTGACCAGCGCCACGATCAGCACCACGCTCGGCCTCAAAGCCAAAGGCAGTAGCGATCCCTACACCTATGAGACCTTCGTCTACACCATCAAATTTTCAGAAACCCCGAACGGCAGTGACCCGACCGCCTGCGTAGTGAAAGGCGGAGACCCTTGCAGCGATATCTGGGTGCTGGACGGCTCGGTCAATCGCACGGTGGTCATGGATGGCCAGGAGTTCACTTTCAGCTTTTTCCCTGAGCCTGCAGCCATTCCGCTGGATCCGGAGATTTGCGAGGCGGCAGGCGCGGAGGTTGGCTGCATCGGCTTTACCACCCAGGAGAACATGGTCAACGCGATCCCCTTCATGATGAACCTGACCCAGGTGGCCAATGTCTCGGGCCGGGTATATGCAGAGGGTAGCGACCCCGCCAACACGCAAGACGATGGCAACAGCGTCGATACCGGTATGGCGCTGGCGGTGTCTATGCTGTGCACAGGCCCCGACTACAGCGCAGGCCCGGTCGATGCAGCAGCGGATGGCAGCTTTATTTTTGAGAATGTACCGGCCGGGGCGGACTGCGCCATCACCACAACGCCGCCCGCGGGCTACCAAGCGGCCTATACACAACAGGGCACGACCGGGGCGAGTGGCGCGCCCGGTGCGCTCGACACCAGCGTGGCGGGTAGCACGGCTGCGCAGAGCATTGCCATCAGCGTGCCGTCCGATGGATCGACCGGCAATCTGTTTGCGCTGCGCGCAGTGACCGACATGCAAAGCACCACCGTCTGCAGCCCTGCCACGGCAGCCGAGGGGGCCACTGTCAGCTGCACAACGACCTGTACCAATACCGGCAGCAGCACGGCACTGCATGCTTTTTGCACCATCCCCAACGCCGCCAGCTTGCCCGGCAGCCCCACACCTGTCTGCAGTGCGCCCGCTGATCTGCCGCCCAATGGCACGCTCAGCTGCACACTGAGCTTTACGATGGCCGGCAACGCCAGCATCACGGTGGTGGGCGGGGCTGGTGCGGACAATGACAGCAATGGCGGGGGCGATGCAGCGGCGGGCAACAATGCATCGAGCGCGGCGGTTGCCCCGCAGGTCACGACGCCGACCAACCCTACGAATCCCGGCAACCCCACGCCTGTGCCTGGTCTCGGAGGCTTTGCGCTGGTGGTGCTGGCGGCCTTGATGGGGCTTGTGGTGTGGCGCCGGCCACGGCTTGTGGCAGGCGGCCGCATGCGATGAGCGCGGCAGGGCCGCCCGCGAGGCTGCAACGTGGTGTGCGCTGGCGTTGCGAACCCTGGTGATGGGTCTAGAGCCATGGCAATGGGTCAGTCTGCGACAGCCGCCGGTTGGCCAGGAGCAGTCGCTGGATGAACGCTGTCCAGACCGATTCACCAATCCCAAAATGCAGTTCAAATGGGCGAGGTGCCGCGCAGCACTTGAGGGTTTTTTGCGGGCAGCAACCGGCTTGTTTCGATGAAGTCTGACGCCATTTGAGCCATGACTTTGCCGGGGGCGAAGCAGGTGTTCTATCGCTGTCTATGGATGCTTTGCATGCCCGCCACGCTGCAATGCCAGCGTTTGTATGCCGGAAAAATCGAAATTCTCCAGCATGTCTTTGACGAGGGCCGTCATCGGCACATGGAGGGGATCTTGGCCATGGCGTTCAATCCAGTTTTCAATGTCTGTGAGACGGCCTTGGACGGCGAGGTGGGCCAGTTCCTCGAGAGCCGGATCATCGGGCATGGGGATTGCTGGCAATGCTGACGCAACGCAGGTGTGATCTCGCTCTGGGCCTCTTGGCACGATGATGGGCCATTCCGATTCGGATGTGTGAAGCACCGGCACCGACAACGCGAAGGAGAACTCCGTACCTTCGCCGGGCTTGCTGGTCACGCTCAACGTACCACCCATGGCCGCCAAAATACGCTGCGCAATGAACAGGCCCAGCCCGTTGCTACCGCTTTGGGCCTGTATCTGCTGGAAGGCGCCAAAGATATCGACGCCCTGGTTGAGGTCCATGCCTATTCCGGTATCACTGACAGCGATGTGCAGTGTGCAGAAATCACCCACGGGCTTGGCTGTGACGGAGAGGGTGACCACGCCACCGTGCGTGAACTTGGCGGCATTGGAGAGCAGATTGAGCAGCACCTGCTGCATGCGCTTGCCGTCCAGCACGATCTGCTGAGGGAGCCGATGCGAGGGCTGGTAGCGGAAGCGGTTGTCCTGCTGCGCGCACAGCGCAACGGCGAATTCAGAAATACCGTCGAGCAGTTGAGGAAGGTCGATGGTGGCCGGCTGCACCCGCAAAGGCTGCAGCTCGCCCTTGGTGTATTCCAGCAACTCATCGATCAGGTCGAGCTGGTATTTGACACTGCGCTGGATCGTCTGGAGCGGTTTTTTATGCGCTTCTGGCACATCGGCGAGCAACAGTTTGGAGTACCCACTGATGGTGACCAGAGGGGCACGTAAATCGTGGCTGATGTATCCCAGCAGTTCGACTTTCTGCCGGTCGCTGGCCCTGGTCGCTGCGAGCGCTGCGCTCAGATCTGCCTGCAGAGCGAAGGCGTGCATGTTCCCGAACGCGAGTGCGTAATTGATGTGAATCAGCATCAGCCCAAAGGCAAGCAGCGTCTGGAAGTTGCCTGCAGCCAGAAAATCTTGCGGCATGGGGAAGAATGCGGTGCCGGCTATTCGAGCACCATGCCCCACCAAGAACAGTGCAGTCACCACCACCACTTCGGGGTTGACGCCTTCGGCCCGCTCTTTACCCACTGCCAAGAGGGTGTGAAGCGTCATCCATGCGATCAGCGTTTGCGCTGCGCAATGGCTATAAACACGCGCCGTCGTGTTGTAGTCAAAGTAGCAGTAGTAAGCCAGCAATGCCCCTTCCATGACCAGCACCGCCAGCATCGATAGCACCCAGGATCGGCGTCGGCCATAGAAAAGGCAGATACCAATCTGGAACATGATCGAGCTGAGTGTGATGGCGAGGTTGGCGACGACGATGGATAAGAGATCAGGAATTCGGTCCCGCCAGGTGACCATCACCGCACCGGCGCTGAACAGGAAAAAACCTGAGCTCCAGTAAATAAGATAGCTGGACCGCTGCCTGAGCCACAGCACCAAAATGCCAATGCCCAGGGCAAACTCAACCAGAGCGCTGAAGAACGCAGCAGTGCCAATACTAAAGTTCATGGGAGGAGACGCTTTGTCGGTGGGGCGTGCTGTCGCATGTTGTGGCGACAAGAGGGAGCAGTATGCAATCGAATTGCAAGAAAAAGTGCAGCGCTTCAGGCAATTTTTGAAGGCCAAGCTGGCGGCTGACGTGGCGCCTGTGCCATCAGCGCTGGAAGGAGGCCGACACTGTCGCAAGGTCACCCACAGCCCAGATGCCTCCCAAGCTCAGCAAAGCTAGCGGTCACCCCTCATAAAATTTCCTGACCGGAGCCGCCACCGGTTTGTTCAGGCTTGGAGCTACCGCAGGTACATGCATTTTTTCTGACGGCTTGAAAGACATGTCGGCGAAATGTACACCATCGCTTAGGGTGGGTAGCCGCTGCCCCTTGGCATTAGAACCAGGGTGCTCTGGCCGAGGAAGGGCTCCACCAGAGGCGCGCTGCCGGCGCTATTTGCCGAGCCCCGCGCTGGTTCGCAGTGTGTAGCGAGGTATCTGTGCAAAGCGTTGGGGCAGGTGCCGGAGAAGTGCGGCAAGTACATCGCGCTGTTGCCGCGGGGGCGTCTCAGGCCTGCCCAAAGGCGGGGAGGGACAAACTAAACCAATGGAAAAAACCAGTCAACGACCTGCAAAAACAGTTTGCATGGGTCTGGTTTTGTCCCGGTGTTGTGCTGTTGGTGGTTAGCACTTCTGTGCTTGATTCCATTGCAGAATCTTGGTCCCCCCGACAGGAATCGAACCTGTATCTAGCGCTTAGGAGGCACTCGTTCTATCCATTGAACTACGGAGAGGGGCAGCGCTGTATTGTAGAGGACTTGCAAAGCTCCCAAGCCAATCTGCGAAGCCACAACGATGGGACTCCCGGTTGCGGCATGGTTGGGATGTAGGTTCTCAGCGCCGCCTGCGGTCAGATCCTCTTTGCGCAGCTGGCCATTCCCGGCGTGGAGGGCGCAAAATGGCAGCGCATGTTCCCCGTTCATCCCATCCCACTTCCCTCCGATCTCCAAGACAGCTGGCAGCCCATGGGTACGCTGCAGGCGCTTTACGTCCGGGTGGGCCAGGAGCCTGAGCCCCGTTCCGTGGCCGAAGTCCAGGCAGTCGGTGGCTATGGGCTGGCTGGCGACCGGCATGCTTCCTCGTTATCCCCCCGGCAGTTGCTCGTCGCCGGCACTGATGCCTACCAGCGCTGGGGCTTGGCGGAAGGCTCGCTCCGAGAGAATATGCGGGTGGATTTCTCCACCAGCGGGTTGGCCTCCGGTGATCTGTTGCGCATGGGCAGCGAGGTTGTCGTCGCGATCAGCTTTCTCTGTGAACCTTGCCGGTTGCTGGAGCGCAGGTGCCCGGGCACCCTTGCTTCGATCGGCCGAGACAGGGGCATGCTCGCCCGCGTGTTGCGAGGCGGCACCATTCGCCGTGGTGCCGAGGTATCGCTGTGCCGTGCCAGGGGGCCTGTGTTCAGCGACCAGTGGCAGGCAAGGGTCCGACAGGTGGCCTGCGCGGTTCCGGAGGGTGCCTGGATCAGCTATCGGCAGCTCGCTGAGATGGCGGGTGTGCAAATGGCCTACTGCCGCGCTTTCCCCAAGGTACTGTCCCAGCTCCCAGAGCGCATGGCCGCCAGAGTGAGGGGCCAGCGCGATGCGCCGGGCGCTGCGCCGTGGTCGGGTGCTGGATTCTTCGGCATGGGCACGGATTGATGCCTACGCTGCCAGCGCAACGCTGAGCCCAACGTCTGCGGAGCCCCTGGCAAACAGGCCCCCGCCGTTTTGCAACTGCGGGGGCCTGTCATAGGTCACATGGCGCATGGCAGGCGCTCATGGGCTCCATCAGTCATAGCGCAAGGTATAGATCAGGTCCAGCGCGCTGGTGGTACCGGCAGAGCCGCGCAGCTGCAGGTTGCGCGTGAAGTCGAAGAAGATGTACAGCGCACCCAAGGTGCCGGCCAGGCCCGCTTCGTAGGTCACGTACAGGTCTTGCGACAGGCGCTTGCCGACGGACAGGCTGGCCGAATCGCGGTCGGTGCCGCCAAAGCCGATTTCGTCCAGGCCCAGGCTCTTAGCGATATTGCCGGTCACGCTCTCGCCCGAGCCACCGCTGAGCAAGGCCAGCGCCGCTTGCTGCATCAGCGCGCTGCTGGCGCCGCCGCCGGCAGGGTCGCGCCCCATCACCACCCAGGATATCTTTTCCGCATCGGGCATCTCGGGGTTGGAGTAGAGGCTTACGCGTGGGGCTTGCGCCGAGCCGCTGACCTGTACACCGGCCTTCACTGAAATATTGGGGCGCAGCGCCAGAATATCGAGCGAGGGGTTGTTGTAAGGGCCGTTGAAGCGGATCAGGCCGGTTTCCACATTCAGTACCTGGCCCCAGGCGCGGTAGCGGCCTTCTTCGGTGCTGATGACGCCGGTGATGCGCGGCATGCCAATGCCGGCGCCGCCGCTGCTTTGCACATTGAGCGTGCCAGTCAGGCGCGTGGTGATGCCATAACCTTGCAGCGCAAAGTCACGGCCCATGTCCAGCTTGATATTCAGGATCAGCGGCTTGGCGGGCTCGACCCGGCCGGCGGGGGCATCGAGCTTGGCCTGCGCAGCCTTGGCCGCTTCTTGCTTGGCCTTTTCGGCAGCCGCTGCGCGGCTGGCCTTGGTGCTGACCACCACATCGCTGCCCAGCGTGGGCGAGGATTCATCGGCCAGCATGATGCTGGCGCGGTCCACGGTCAGGTCGCCGGTGATGCTCATCTGGCCTTGCTGCAGCTGGCTACGCACCTGGCCGGAGACGCTGACCTGGCGGTCGGCGCGCACCAGCACCTGCAGCGCCTTGGCCTGGGTGCGGATGTCCATGCGGATATCGGGCGCGGCGCCGTTTTGCGGCATGGTCCAACTGATGGTGCCGGTGGCATCGAGCGTGCCGCCGCTGGTGGGCGCGGCCGTCAGGTTGCCGCTGTAGCCGGCAATGCGCGCACGGCTGCCTTCGCCGCCATCAAAGTGCAGGCTTTGCAGCTCCAGCGTATTGCCGTTGAGCTGGGCGCGCAGGCTGCCGTTGCGCAGGTCCACGCCATCCAGTTGCGACTGGATACGCATCTTGTCTGCGGTGATGCTGCCGCTCCAGCGCGGGTCTTGCAGGTTGCCCGCCAGCTGCACATTGGCCGCCAGGCTGCCGGCCACGCGCCAGCCCGGGGGGGCAAAGCTGGCCCAGATGCCCAGGTCAGGCATTTGGGCCTGCACGTTGCCGGACAGCGGTGCATCTGGGGCCATGGTGGCGCCCAGGTAGTTCTTGCCTTCGTACTGCAGCGCCGTTTGCACATCGGCCGTGAGCTGGCCGGCGTTGACCGAATCCCATTGCACGCGGCTGCGCAGCTGGCGGTCCTGCACGGTCAGCTCGACCTTGGCGGTGCGGATGCGCGCAATGATGGTCTGGCCCTCGGCCGAGAAGGCCTTGGAGACCGCACCTTCCTTGCCGCTCGAGTGGAAGGTGACGTTGGTAGGCGCGCTGCCCTGGGTGTGCAGTTGCAAGTCGCCGCTGGCGCGCTCGATCTCGACCTTGGCGTTGAGGCCGTTTTGTGTGTTGACATCCCAGCGGCCCTGGACCACCAGGTCAGAGTCAAAAGGGCTGTGCTTTTGCGCTTGGCTGGGATCGGGCTTTTGGAAAGCGCGGATCCAGCGCAGGGGCAGGCCTTGCAGGCTGCCGGTGCTTTGCAGTTGCACAGCCTGGTCGGCCCCCTGGCTGAATTGCAGCGGGTTCCATTGCAGGGTGACCGTGCCCGGCTCGGGCCCGGTCAGCTGCAACTGGCTGGCGCCGGTGCTGGCGCGCAGCGGCTGGTTGCCGGCGGGCAGCTGCAGTTTGAAGTCCAGCGGCTGCTGCAGCTGCACCTGCCACGGCGCCTTGTTGGGCGGCAGCGTGGCGCGCGCTTGCAGTTTGCTCAAGGCGCCGCTCCACTGTTTGGCCGCCGTGCTGTTGGCGGCCAGGCTGACCTGGGCAGCCATCTGCTGCTCGCCGTGCTGGGCTTGGGCACGCAGATCGAGCTGCACTTTTTTGAGGTTGCCAACCAGGGCCAGCTCGGTATCGCGCAGCTGCCACAGGTCCGCAGCATCGGCGCTGGTGCGCAGGCTCAGCTGTGGGGTGCTGATGTTGGCATCCAGCGCAAAAGGCTGGCCACCGGAAGGAATGCCCGCAGGCAGCTGGGCCAGCAGCCCCGCTTGCTGCAGCTGGCGCAGTGCATCGCCATAGCCACCGCTAAAGCGCAGCTTGGCGTCGAGGCTGCCCTGGGCCAGCATGCCTTCGGGCAGTGCCTGGGCCATGCCCGGCAGCTTGCGCAGCCATTGCAGCAGTTGCTCGGCGCTGCTCAGGCGCAGTGCGATGGTGCCCTGGCCTTGCTGGGGCGCGGCCTGCGCCTTGGCGTCCAGGTTGGCACCGGGCGCCTGCACCGACAATTCACCGGCGCCGCTGCGCTGGTCGATGTTGGCGGTCAGCTGCTTGGCGCTGATGTGGGCGCCCAGCGCATCGATCTGCGCGCTCTGCAGCTGCAGCGCGGGCGCTTTCCACTGGCCCTTGGCGATCACGCGGTCGATCGGCAAGCTGGTGCTCGCTGCGGTGGCCTTGGCCGGTGTGCGGCGCTCGGACGTGATGTTGGCGTCAAACACAATGGCGTCGTTTTGCGACTGGGCCGACAGGCTGCCGGACAGCGTTGCACTGTCGATGCGGGTGTCGACCAGTGCCGGGTTGATCGCGCGCAATGCCGCCTGGATACCGGCATGGTGGTCGGCCAGGCGGTAGTGGCCTTGGGCGCTCAGGTTGCCGCTGCCCAGCTGGACTTCGCTGCCTTCGAGCACGTCCACCCGCTGGCCATCAAACAGCGCATGGGTCTGCACGGCGCTCACCGGCAGAAGCTGGTGGTTGATGGGGCCGGGCAGGGCGTTGCTGATATCGATCTGGATATCGAGTGGCACCGGCAGCAGCGCAGGGGGTGCTGCGGGTTTGGTATCTGAGGTGTCTGAACCTGCTGGTGCTGCGCTGCTGGTGGCCATGGGGTCCACCGGCGCATCCACCAGTGCGGGCGCTGGATGGGCGGTATGGGTGCTGCTGAGAAGATCAGCGGCCGCCTCCGTCACTGCCAACTGGCCATTGAGCAAGGTGGTGGGCAGGCTGGGCAAAAAGGCAGCCAAGTTGACGCTTTGCAGCTGGGCCTGCGCGGGGCCCAGCGGCCAGGGGCGCCAAGGGTAGACGGTGGCATCGACATCGGCCTGCATCGGCGCTGCGCCCGCCAACGCCTCGGCGGAGCGGGCGGCCTGGGCCTTGGCGGCTTTCTCTTGCGCCGACGGCGCCTTGGCGGCCGTCTTTTTGCGGGCGGCGGTGAGTGCCGGTGCATCGGCCGCCGTGGGCTTGGGGGCCGCTGCCTCAAACTGCGGCTTGACCTGGGCCTGCACGCGCAAGGCGGCATCCAGGCCGGACAAGGTGCCGGTCACCTGCACACCGGCATCGGCCAGGATGGCGGGCAGGGTGTCGGTGGCGGGCTGGTCCAGCTGGGCTTTTAGATCGGCAGCGATCTGCATGGGCGCCAGTGCATCCACATCGGCTTTGAGCTGCAGGCGGCTGTTGAAGGCCTCGACCTTGTCGATCTGCAGCTGGTGCTTGTCAGCGGCATAAAGGTAGTGGCCCTGCAGTTGCGTGACGGTGATGGGCTGCGGCGCGGCCCAGACGATTTCGTCCACCGCGAAGGGCACCTCCAGCACGCGCAGCGGCAGGGGCAGCTGCTCCAGAGGCGGGCTGGGTTCCTTGGGCTGGTCGATGCCCGACGGCGTGATGCTGACCTTGGCGATATGGATGGGCGCCAGGCGCAGCTCGCGGTCCCAGATCTTGTCCAGGCTCCAGCCAATGGTGGCCTGGTCCACCTGTACGCTGATCGACGGATTGCTCCACTGCAGCTGGCCAATGCTGCCGCCGCCGCGCAGGCTGCCGCTCACCTCTTGCGCTTGCAGCTGCATGTCGGCCGGCAAAAAGCGCTGGGCCAGGGCGATGCTGCGGGCGAGCGAATCGTTCTGCCCGGTCCACCACCAGGCGCCGCCCAGCAGTGCGGCCAGCAGCAGGATCAGGGCGACGAACAGCCACAGCAGCACGCGCACGGCGCGCCGCAGGCCGCTGCGCTTTTTGGGGGAAGAAGGGCCGCTGGGCGGCGACGCCGCTGGTTGCGCTGCGCTGGCGGTGGGTGCGGTTGCGTGTGTATCTGCCATGTTTTAGAAGCTGTATCCCAGACGCAGGTGCAAGCGGAAGCGTTCGTCTTTCAAGCCATAGGCCACATCGGCCTGCAGCGCGCCCACGGGGCTGCGCCAGCGCAGGCCCGTGCCAATGC
Source organism: Comamonas sp. MYb21 (assembly GCF_037479395.1). Classification (NCBI taxonomy): domain Bacteria; kingdom Pseudomonadati; phylum Pseudomonadota; class Betaproteobacteria; order Burkholderiales; family Comamonadaceae; genus Comamonas; species Comamonas sp. MYb21. The sequence goes on from NZ_JBBGZC010000002.1 coordinate 256,839, forward strand.
CCCAGTAGGGCGACAGATCACCGGCCTTGTCGGCGACCGAGCCCACATCGGCAAACACGGCCGATTCCCAGGCGCTGATCTCGCCATTGCGCACCAGGGGACGCTGGTACTCGACACTGCCCACATACATGTAGCGGCCGCCATAGACTTGGTCATCGGCCACGCGGGTGCCGATCTTTTTGTAGCCGTAGCCGCGCACGGTGGTGTCACCACCGGTGATGAACAGCTGGGTAGCGGGGATCACGGCCGAGTCCTTGGCGAGGATGGCGCCGCCCTCGGCACGCAGTGCGATGCGGGCGCTGCGCGAGCTGCCGTTGGGCGCGGTGACCCTGCCTGCCGGCACAAAGCCTTGCCAGCGCAGCAGGCTGCGCACAAAGGGGTCGCGGTCCGGCGTGATGGTGTAGCCCGCGCCCAGCTCGGCGGCAATGCCGTAGCCGCGCGTGGGGTCGGTGTTGTTGTTGAAATAGCGGCCCGTCCAGCCGTAGTTCACGCTCAGTGCGCTGCTCGATGGGATCTTCTCCTGGCCCTGCACCGACGAAAAGTCGTACTGCAGAAAGGCGCTGCGGTCGATATGGTCGCTGCTCTTTTTGTGGCCGCCGCGCAGCTGCATGGAGTTGACGGTGAAGTCGCCGTTGAGCTCGCGCTTGACCTCGCCCGCACCAAAGTAGGCCCAGCCGCTCTCCTTGGGCAGGTCGGTCCATTCGGTGGACAGCAGCTTCTTGTCGCGCTCGAAGGAGAACTTGCTCACCGCGCGCCAGCCCAGCCAGGGCATCTTGTTGTGGGTGTGGTCCAGGCTCAGGCGCGGACCGGTGTCGGTGGACATACCGATACCGAACACCACCTTTTGCATCTTGGCCTCGCGCACCTGGGCGATCACTGGTGCTTCCTTGGGGTTGGCGGTGTCGGTGTCCAGCGTGAGGAACACCGAGTCGTAGTAGCCGCTGCCCGCCAGCCGGGTCTGGGCGTCGAGCATGTCGGCCTCGCTGTAGTTCTGGCCGCTGGGCAGGCGTGCAATGCGGGCAATGCCTTGGGCGTCATAGCGCTCGGCGCCTTCGATGCGCAGCGGACCAAACTTGTAGAGCGGGCCGCTGTCATAGCCCACCGAGAGCTTGGCTTCGTTGCTATCGCCATCGATATTGGCCTGGCTGTTGCTGATCTTGGCGGTGGGGTAGCGGTTGCGCTGCAGGCTGCGCAGGCCCTCGGACTTGGCGCTGCTCCATTCCTTTTGGGTAAAGCCCTCGCCGGGCTGCAGATCCCAGTTGCGCTCGAAGCGCGCGCGGCGCGCGGCAAAGTTCTTCTCCTCGGTGACCTCACCGCTGTAGTCCAGCGCCACCTCGGTCACCTTGGTCTGCGGGCCGGGCTCGACCTCGATGACCAGCTGCGGCCTTGTCTGGCTGTTCTCGGCCGATATGCCACTGTCGGCAGGGGCAGCGCCGGTGTCGTAGGCGTCAATCTTGATTTCGGGGCTGAAGTAGCCCAAGGTGCCCATCAGCTCGCGCACATTCTCATCGGCGCCGCCCAGCAGGCGCGTCATCTCGCTCATCTGCAGGCCCGGAAAGTTGCGGTAGCGCTTGAGCTCGACATACTGCTCCAGGTACTCGCGCACATTCTTGGGTGCCTTGACGGTGATATCGAACGCGGGCTCGCTGCTGGCATGCGTCGCGGTGTCGTCCGCGTCGTCGGCCTTGGGGGTGCTGCTGCAGCCTGCCAGCAGGGCAGCAGTAAGAATAAAAAACGCCGGCAGAACCGGCGTTGTCAGACGGTGTCGCATGGTCACTTTGACAGCAAACGCATGGTGTCCTCCAGCCCTTTGAGTGACAGGGGAAACATACGGTCGCCTACGAGTTGTTGTATCAGGCTGATGCTTTGGCGGTATTGCCACACGCCTTGGGGCTCCGGATTGATCCAGGCGTGTTTGGGAAAGGCGTGGGTCAATCGCTTAAGCCACTCGGCCCCAGGTTCCTCATTGTTGTACTCAACAGAGCCCCCTGCTTGTAGGACTTCGTATGGACTCATTGTGGCATCGCCCACAAAGATGAGTTTGTAATCTTTGTTATATTTTCTGATGATGTCCCAGGTGGGGAATTTCTCAGCGTAGCGGCGTTTATTGTTCTTCCACATATAGTCGTAGACGCAATTGTGGAAATAATAAAACTCGAGGTGCTTGAACTCGCTTTTGACGGCGCTGAATAATTCCTCGACGCGTTGAATATGGTCGTCCATGGTGCCGCCCACATCCATCAGCAGCAGTACCTTCACATGGTTATGGCGCTCGGGCACCATCTTGATATCGAGGTAGCCGGCATTGGCCGCAGTCGCGCGGATGGTGTCTGGCAGGTCCAGCTCCAGTTCATTGCCTTCCCGGGCAAAACGGCGCAGGCGGCGCAGTGCCACCTTGATATTGCGGGTGCCCAGCTCCTGGGTGTCGTCGTAATCGCGGTAGGCGCGCTGCTCCCAGACCTTGACGGCGCTGCGGCTCTTGCCCGGGCCGCCAATGCGCACACCTGCCGGGTTATAGCCGCCATGGCCAAAGGGACTGGTGCCGTTGGTGCCAATCCATTTGTTGCCGCCTTCGTGCCGGCCTTTTTGCTCTTCCAGGCGTTTTTTGAGCGTCTCCATCAGCTCATCCCAGCCCATGGCTTCGATGGCGGCCTTTTCTTCGGCGCTCAGCTCTTTTTCCAGCACCTGCTTGAGCCAGTCCTCGGGCAGCTCCTTCTTCCAGTCAGTGAGCATTTCCATGCCCTTGAAGTAGGCGCCAAAGGCCTGGTCGAACTTGTCGAACAGCTTCTCGTCCTTGACCAAGCACAGGCGGGCCAGAAAATAGAAATCGTCCAGGCTCCAGGCGTCTTCGGAGCGGGGCCCGGCCAGGCCCTTGTCCAGTGCTTCGAGCAGGGTGAGCAGCTCCTTGACCGACACTGGCAACTTGGCCGCGCGCAAGGTGTAGAAAAAGTCTATCAACATGGTCTTGTAAACAATCCGTAACAGTTTGGCGCTAGCCTCTCCAGTCTAACGGGTACTCAAAAGGCAAGCTGTCATGGTGATGATCAAAACGGACAAGGCACGCCAGGCGTTGCGTGACCGCGGCAGCCTGTCCGTGCAGGAGCGCCAGATTCTGATCTTGTGCGATGGCAACCGCTCGCGTCAAGAGATCGCGCGTTGGGTCGGGGACAGCGCTGGCAGCGTGCTCGATGCCCTGGTCACGGCCGGTTATCTGGCGATGCAACAGCCGCCTGCTCCTCCGCCACCACCACCGCCTCCTCCGGCCCCACCGCCACCCCCACCGGTGGCAGCGCCTGCGCCGGTGCAGGCCGCTCCCAGACCGCCTGCGGCCCCCGTCTATGTCGAGCAAACGCGTGCCAGCCAGGGCAGCAAACGTTCGCTGGCGGGCTGCAAGATGTATGCGGTGGGGATTTTGCAGATGCAGCGCAGTGCCGATGCGATGGCGCTGGCCGTGCGGGTGCAGCAGGCCAGTGACGAGACCGAGCTGCTCCTGGGTCTGGTGGACATGGTCACTTTCCTCGAGCAGATGACCAACACCGGCTATGCCGACAATGTCAAAACCCATCTGCGCCAGATTCTGCCCGAGCAGTACCTGGGCGTGCTGAACCTGCAGACGGCTTAAATCAGCCGTCTCTTTAATGTCAGCGCGGCTGGTTCAGCAGGTACAGCAGCTGCGCCTTGGCTTCGGGCCATTCACCGGCGAGCATGCTGTAGAGCACGGTGTCGCGCACGGTGCCATCGCGGCGCAGTGCATGGTGGCGGATGACGCCGTCCTTCTTGGCGCCCAGGCGCTCAATGGCGCGCTGGCTGGCAAAGTTGTAGTTGTCGGTGCGCCAGCCCACGACGGCCGCGCCCAGCGTCTCAAAGGCATGGGTCAGCAGCAGCAGCTTGCAGGTGGTGTTGACATGGCTGCGCTGCACGCTGCTGGCGTACCAGGTGTAGCCAATCTCCACGCGCTTCAAGGTGGGCACGATGTCGTGGTAGCTGCTGGTGCCCAGCAGCTGGCCGCTGGCCTCGTCTACGACCGCAAAGGGCATGCGGCTGCCGGCATCGCGCATCGCCAGGGCCTGCTCGATGTAGGCGCGGGTGTTCTCGGGCTCGGGCACCGAGGTGACGCGGATGTTCCACAGCTCACCGTCTTGCGCGGCGGCGCGCAGGCCTGCCTCATGCGCCAAGGTCAGCGGGGTCAGCAGCACGCCACGGGCGCGCAGTTCGGTGGGTTCTACAAAGGCCATTGCCTCGTCCTATTCAGTGTGGTTGTTGCGGCGGATGCGCCAGCGCCGGGCCAGTTGCAAGCCGGCGCCGCCGCCCAGGCCCACCAGCGCAATGGCGGCGATGCTGCTGGCACCATAGCCTTCGGAGAACAGCTGCCAGCCCAGCAGCGCGCCAATGCCCCAGCCCAGCAGCGCGCCGGCGAGAAAACCGGCCGCGTCGCTCAGCCCTTCGATCAGCAGTTGCTGTGGGGTGGCCATGGCGATTTAGCGGTTGCGCTGGTTCATGAACACCAGCTTTTCAAACAGGCTCACATCCTGCTCGTTTTTCAACAGGGCGCCTACCAGCGGTGGTATGGCGATTTTCTGATCGGCCGTCTGCAGCACTTCGGGCGGAATGTCTTCGGCAACCAGCAGTTTGAGCCAGTCGATCAGCTCGCTGGTGGAGGGCTTTTTCTTCAGGCCCGGCAGGTTGCGGATGTCGAAGAACACCTTCATCGCCGCCGACAGCAGCTCCTGCTTGAGCGCAGGAAAGTGCACGGCCACGATCTGCTGCATGGTCTCGGCATCGGGGAACTTGATGTAGTGGAAAAAGCAGCGGCGCAGGAAGGCGTCCGGGAGTTCCTTTTCGTTGTTCGACGTGATGACCACCAGCGGGCGGTGCTTGGCGCGGATCATCTGGCGCGTCTCGTAGCAGTAGAACTCCATGCGATCGATTTCGCGCAAGAGGTCATTTGGGAATTCGATATCCGCCTTGTCGATCTCGTCGATCAGCAGCGCCACCGGCGCGTCGGCCGTGAAGGCCTGCCACAGCACGCCTTTGAGGATGTAGTTGTTGATGTCCTTGACGCGGGCTGCGCTCTCGGGGTCGGCGAGCTGGCTGTCACGCAGACGACTGACCGCATCGTACTCATACAAACCCTGCTGGGCCTTGGTGGTGGACTTGATATGCCACTGCAGCAGCGGCATGCCTAGCGCCTGTGCAACCTCCTCCGCCAGCATGGTTTTCCCTGTCCCTGGTTCCCCCTTGACGAGAAGCGGTCTTTGAAGGGTAATTGCCGCATTGACCGCCAGCATGAGGTCATTGGTCGCGACGTAGTTCTGTGTGCCTTGGAATTTCATGGAAGTGGATGCAGAATCGTGATGACGGGGCCAGTACAGCGTTGACTATAAACCCAGATCTCCGCATCACTGCGGCGGCCTGAACCACACGATTGTGCGCACAATGAATAAAAGATGGACCACGATATTTGCCTTGCTTGTCGCGTCAGCGACCGGCGCAGTCTGCGCGCAGGAGATCAAGGGCAATGCCAAGGCGGCTGAGGGCAAGGTGGCGATGTGCATCGGCTGCCACGGCATTGTGGGCTACAAGGCCAGCTTCCCCGAGGTCTACCAGGTGCCCAAGATTTCGGGCCAGAGCGAAAAATACATCGACGCGGCCCTGCATGCCTACAAGAAGGGCGACCGCAAACACCCGACGATGCGCGCCATTGCCGATTCGCTGAGTGAGCAAGATATTGCCGATCTGGCCGCCTACTACGCGCAGCACACGGTGGGCGAGACCCAGCTGGCAGACAAACCGTCCAAGGTGCCCAGCGCCGAAGTGGCCGAACTGCTGAAAAAAGGCACCTGCGTCAGCTGCCATGGCGACAACTTCTCCAAGCCGCTCGATCCCTCGTACGCCAAGCTCGGCGGCCAGCATCCCGACTACCTCTACGCGGCGCTCAAGTCCTACACCATCGAGAAAAACGCCCGCATCGGCCGCAACCACCCGATCATGGTGGGCATGGCCAAGCAGCTGACCCATGCCGAGATGAAGGCGCTGGCCAACTACATTGGCAGCCTGGATGGCCCGCTGCAGATCGTGCCCGAGTCGCGCTTTCGCAGCAAGCAGGCGTCCAATTGAGGCTGCTGGCCGGTCTCTGACGGATCAGTCCTTGGTGGCCTGGCGCTGCACGGCCGCCACATAGGCATTGCCGTCCGGCGGGCGGCCCGAGCGCTGGCTCTCCCACAGCATCGTGCCCAGGCATTCCATGGCCACATGGTGGGCGTCGTGCAAGGAGCCCAGGCGCTTGGCCAGCAGCTCCACCGCCTGGCGAATGCCGCGCGGCTGGTCAATGCTGCACTGCTCGCTGATCGACAGGTGCATCGACAGGTGCAGGAAGGGGTTGGTCTTTTCCGGCGTCAGGTCGTAGTTGCGGGCAATGGCCGCATCCACATCACTCAGGTCTTCACGGTATTCCGGGTGCTCATCGATCCACAGGCTGGCCAGGGTCTCGATGGCTTCCATGGGCTGGCCCGCCTGGTGCTTGGCATAGGCGGCGCAGAAAAATCGCCGGACATCGGCTTGGGAGGGGTTGAACATAGGGCGCACAGCGTAGCATGCACCTGGCAGCTACGCTGGGTTGTGGTTAAGCCGGTTTTGTGCGGCGCGAGGGCTCAGATCTGGCTGTGCGGGTCTTCGGGCGGCGGTGGGTAGGGGCTGCTTGGCGCGTCCTTGGCTTCCTGCACCTGCTCTTGGCGCTCCTGGCGCTCGCGCGCCATCTGCTCAACCAGCTGCTCGCGGCCCTGCTTGGCAACGGCGAGCATGGTTTCGCGGTCATGGTGGTGTTCGTACATCTTGTCCGACAGCTCGATGTTGTGCGCGCGGAACACCGTCACCACATACTGGGCGTCTTCGGCGCTGTAGCCCATCAGCTCCAGCGCCTTCTCGGCCGTCTGCAGGCTGGAGTCAAACACCTCGCGGTCGACATGGTGCACGCCCATGTCACGCAGCGCATACCAGTGCGCCACATCCTTGGCACGGGCGACGATCTTGAGGTGCGGAAAATGCTGCTGCACCAGGCGCACGATCTGGTTGGTCTGCAGCTCGTCATCGACCGCAATCACCATGACCTCGGCCTTCTCGGCGCCAGCAATGCGCAGCAGATCCTGGCGCGTGGCATCGCCATAGAACACCCGGTAGCCAAAGTTCTGCGCCACTTCCAGCATCTCCACGCTGTGGTCCAGGATGACGGCCTTGATGCCCTGGCTCAGCAGCACGCGGGTGACGATCTGGCCGTAGCGGCCAAAACCGGCGATCAGCACCGTCGCTTCTTGCTGTTCACTCAGTTCTGCGGGGGTGTCACCACCTTTGCTCAGGTTGGCAAAGCGCGGCATCAGCCAGCGGTCCATCGCCGCTACGATGAGTGGCGTGGCCACCATCGAGATGGCGACCGAGCCGATCAGCAGGGACGACTGCTGGGGCGTCAAGATGCGCTGCGCCTGGGCGGCGCTGAACACCACAAAGGCAAACTCCCCGCCTTGGGCCAGCAGCAGGGTAAACAGCGGGCGCTCCTGCACCGGCATGCGCAGCAGCTTGGCCAGGCCATAGATGACAACGGACTTGATCAGCAGAAACAGCAGCACCAGCACCAGCATGGCCAGCGGCGCCTGCACGATGACCGCGAAATCGATGCTCATGCCCACCGCGATGAAGAACAGGCCCAGCAGCAGTCCCTTGAAGGGCTCGATGTCGGTCTCTAGCTCGGCGCGGAACTCGCTGTCGGCCAGCAGCACGCCGGCGAGAAAGGCACCCAGCGCCATCGACAGGCCAATTTGCAGCATCAGGAACGCAATGCCCACGACCAGCAGCAAGGCGGTGGCGGTCGATATCTCGCGCGACTCGCTTTGCGCAATCCAGCGCAGCACCGGGCGCAGCAGGTAGCGGCCCACCAGGATGACGGCCACGATGATGGCCAGCGTCTTGCCGATTTCCATCAGCACATTGCCATCGTTCTGCGCGGCCTGGTGGCCCACGGCCAGCAGCGGGATCAGCGCCAGGATCGGGATGGCGGCGACGTCCTGGAACAGCAATATCGCAAAGCTGGTCTTGCCGCTGGTGGTGGACATCAGGTTGCGCTCGGCAATGCTTTGCAGCGCGATCGCGGTCGATGACAGCGCCAGGCCCAGTGCGGCAATCAGCGCCAGATGCCAGTCATAGCCAAAAGCCAGGCCAGCGGCAAACAACCCGGCAGTACACAGCAACACCTGGGCGGTGCCTACGCCAAAGATGGGCCGGCGCATGCTCCACAAGCGGCTGGGCTGCAGCTCCAGCCCGATCAGGAACAGCATCAGCACGACGCCGAATTCGGAGAAATGCAGGATGTCCTGCACATTGCTGACCAGCTGCAGGCCGCTGGGGCCGATGATGATGCCCGCGACCAGGTAGCCGATGATGGTGCCCAGGCCCAGCGCGCGCGAGATCGGCACCGCGATGACGGCCGCGGCCAGGTAGAGAAAGGTGTAGGTAAGCCAGGCGGGAGCGTGTTCCATGCTTGCGTTTTGTTATCGGTGTTTTGTCGTTGCGCTGCACAGATTACTTTTATTTGCCGGGTCACGGTAATTTATTGCAATGTTTTGCGGTTGGCGCTTGTGGGTATTGCCGCCTTAGCTATCAAAAAAATAAATTTACAACAATGGCCGAGCGCCTACGTGCCTGGCCGGGCCGCGCGATAATCGCCGCTTTGCCCCACAGGGGCTGCGTTGGTGGCGGACGGCTCCGCTGCCCCAGGATGAACCATGGATTTGCATACTTGGATGGCGTATCTCGTTGCGGCTTGCATCATTGCCGTATCTCCCGGATCGGGCGCCGTGTTGTCAATGAGCCACGGGCTCTCCTACGGGGTGCGCAAGACCAGCGCCACCATCCTGGGCCTGCAATTGGGCCTGCTGCTAATCCTGTTGATTGCCGGCGCCGGCGTGGGCTCGCTGCTGATCGCCTCGGAGACCGCCTTTAATGTCGTCAAGATTGTCGGGGCCTGCTACCTGATCTACATCGGCTTTGCCCAGTGGCGCGCCAAGGGCGGCATCGTGGACACCCAGGCCGAGCAGCCCGCCAGCGGCAGCTGGCAAAAGCGGGCGCTGAGCGGCTTTTTGACCAATGCCACCAACCCCAAGGGCATCATCTTCATGGTGGCGGTGCTGCCCCAGTTCATGACCTCCGAGCGCCCGCTGTGGCTGCAGCTGCTGATTCTAGCTGCTACGACCTTGGCCGTCGACACCGTGGTGATGCATGGCTACGCTGGCAGCGCCAGCGTGCTGCGCCGCCTGCTGCGCGACAGCCGCGCCATGCGCATCCAGAACAAGGTGTTTGGCGGCCTGCTGATGCTGGTGGGCATGGGCCTGTTCTTCGTCAAGCGCTCGCAAAGCGCGGCCTGACCCTGAGGTATGCCCCGCTGAGTTTGCGGGGCAGCTAAGTCCTTACTGCGCTGGCCTGCCGTCCGGCATCGCAAAGCCATTCTGGCGCCAGGCCTCGAACACCGTCACCGCCACCGCATTGGACAGGTTCAGGCTGCGCTGGCCCGCCACCATCGGCAGGCGCACGCGCTGGCTCGTGGGAAAGCTCTCGCGCACGGCGATCGGTAAACCTCGGGTCTCACAGCCAAACACCAGCCAGTCGCCGGGCTGAAAGCGCACATCAAACGCCGGGCTGCTGCCATGGGTGGTCATTGCAAACATGCGGTCGGCGGCAGGCTGCATGCGCTCGATAAAGGCGTCCCAATGGGCATGGCGCTGGGTGGCGGCGTACTCGTGGTAGTCCAGGCCGGCGCGGCGCATCAAGCGGTCTTCCATCGAAAAGCCCAGCGGCTCGATCAGGTGCAAGCGGCTGCCGGTATTGGCACACAGGCGGATCACATTACCGGTGTTGGGAGGGATTTCGGGTTCGACCAGGACGACGTTGAACATGGCAAATGCGCAAAAACAAGGGCGCCAGTGTAGCGGCCCCGCCAAACAAGGGTGGACCGCTGCGCTATTGGCCGGGCGCCGGCGTTCTGGCAAACACCAGTGCCTGCACCGCTGGCGTGCCTTGCGCCTGCAGCAGCTGCGCCACCGCGCCCAAGGTGGCGCCGGTGGTCATCACATCATCGATCAGCAGTGGGTACTCACCCAGATCCTGCGCCTGCAGGCCCGGACGCAGCGCAAAGGCATGGCGCAGGTTGCGCAGCCGGGCAGCGCGCCCCAGGCCGGCCTGGGCGGGCGTGTCCACCAGCCGCTGCAGGTAGCGCGGCTGCACTGTGGCCAGCGCCAGGCCGCTGGGCGCCTGCCGGTGCAGTGCCTTGGCCAGCAGCAGTGCCTGGTTGTAGCCGCGCTCGCGCATGCGGGCGGCAGACAGCGGCACCGGCAGGATGACGCTGGCTTGCTGCAGGCTGGCCAGCACCCCTGGCGTGTGCAGCAGCAGCTGGGCCATGCGGTTTGCCCATGCCAGCTGCTGGTGAAATTTGAGCCGCAGCACCATGCCATCCCAAGGCGGGCTATAGTCCACGGCGGCATGGCAGCGCTGCAACAGCGGCGCTTCGCGCAGGCAGCCGGCGCAGACCTCGGTGCTGGCCGGCAAGGGCAGCGCGCAGCGGCTGCAGCGGCGCAGGCCCGGCTGCCAGCAGACGCTGGCGCAGGCCGTGCAGATCCAGTCACTGGGCCAGCTGCGGCAGACCAGGCACTGGCTGGGCCAGTGGCCCAGCACCTGGGCCGCACGCTGCCACAGGCTGGGCCGCTGTTTCTCGGGTGTGGCTGCTGTCATCGCTTTAATACCAATCAATAATCTGCGCGCCAAAGCGCAGGTGTTCTCCCATGGCTGAATTTACCGCACCTCCGTCGATCGACCCCAACGCCGCCCATGCCTGGCAGCGGCGCGCGCCTGCGCACAGCCCCTGGCTGCACGAAGAGGTGGGCCGTCGCATGCAGGACCGGCTGCAGTGGATCGTGCAAAAGCCAGAGGCCTGGTGCAGCTGGGAGCCCGTATACGGCGGGCTGGAGGCGCACCGGCAGGTGGCCGAGCGCTACCCGGCGGCCGATATCCATATCGTGGAAAGCCGCCCGGCCCATGCCGCGCTGCTGCGCAGCCAGCTGGACAAGCCCTGGTGGGCGCTGAGCCGCTGGCGCCAGGCCAAGCTGCACTGGGGCCTGCCTGCGCCCGCAAGTGTGCAGATGCTCTGGGCCAATATGGCGCTGCACCAGCATCCCAACCCCCAGCAGCTGCTACAGACCTGGCACCAGAGCCTGGCGGTCAACGGTTTTGTGATGTTCTCCTGTTTCGGGCCCGATACGCTCAAAGAGCTGCGTGCGGCCTATGCCAGCCAGGGCTGGCCCGCTGCCAGCCATGAGTTCACCGACATGCACGACTGGGGCGACATGCTGGTGCAGGCCGGCTTTGCCGAGCCGGTGATGGACATGGAGCGCATCAGCTTGTCGTACTCAGGCGCCGCCCAGTTGCGTGCCGAGCTGCGCGAGCTGGGCCGCAACCTGCACCCGGCCCGCTTTGGCGGCCTGCGTGGCCGCCAGTGGCGCAACGAGCTCGATGCCTTGCTGACCGCCAAGCTGGCCGATGCCCAGGAGCAGGGGCGCCTGGTGGTCTCGTTCGAGATCATCTACGGCCATGCCTTCAAGCCCACGCCACGCATGAAGGTGCAGGGCGAGAGCAGCATCAGCGTGCAAGACATGCAGCAGATGCTGCGCCAGGGGCGCCCTGGCGGCGTCTGATGGTTGGAGTCGCCGCGTGCGTCGCTGAATAGTGGTGCGCAGGCGGTTGTGTGGCTCAGCAAACGATCTACCATAATCGCGCGCTGTCCAGTGGTGGACAGTCGCTGTTGTCAATCTCCTATGATCCCGGGATTGCATGGGTTGCAATCTTGCGCGGTTGCGGCCATGCTCGCTGTAATGACCAAGTGGCATGGGTGCAAGCGGAGATGCACCCGGCGGTGTCTGCACCACGCGGCTGGATGTCTTCCCCACCGACACGCCAGCCTGCCCTACATAACGATGAGAAGATGAGAAGTAAGTGACAACTATGAAAAGTGATTCTCATAAGCTGGCTTCTTGGCTGCTGCTGGTGGCATCTGGCCTCACCTCTGCAGCACATGCGGTGCAAAGTCTTCCCGGCGGCCCGGCCGTTGGGCAGATGAACCTGGCGCCCCCCGTCACCCGAATTGCCCAGGAGCAGCACACGCTGCACTGGATGATGCTCTGGATCTGCACCATCATCTTTGTCGGTGTGTTTGCGGTGATGTTCTATTCCATCTGGAAGCACCGCAAATCCAAGGGGGCCGTGCCTGCCACCTTCCATGAATCGGTCACGGTCGAGGTCACCTGGACCGTGCTGCCCTTCATCATCGTGATCCTGATGGCCTTGCCGGCGACCAAGGTGCTGGTTGCGCAAAAGGACACCACCAATGCCGACCTGACCGTGAAGGTGACCGGCTACCAGTGGAAATGGGGCTACGACTACCTGACCGGCGAAGGCGAGGGCCTGAGCTTTATCTCTACGCTGGACAGTGGCCAGCGCGCGATGTCCAACAGCGGTGATGTCTCCAAGGCGCCCAATGACTACCTGCTGCGCGTCGACAAGCCCTTGGTTGTGCCCGTCGACAAGAAGGTGCGCATCATCACCACCGCCGCCGATGTGATCCACTCCTTCATGGTGCCGGCCTTTGGTATCAAGCAGGATGCGATCCCCGGCTTTGTGCGCGACACCTGGTTCCGCGCCGAGAAAACCGGCGACTACTACGGCCAGTGCGCCGAGCTCTGCGGCAAGGAGCATGCCTACATGCCCATCCATGTGAAGGTGCTGTCGGCCAGCGATTACAGCGCATGGGTGGCCGAGCAAAAGAAGTTGCTCGCCGCGCAGGCCGATGACCCCAACAAGGTCTGGGAGCTGGCCGCACTGGTGGCCCGGGGCGAGAAGGTCTATGCCGCCAACTGCGCCGCCTGCCACCAGGCCAACGGCAAGGGGGCCGGCCCCATCAAGGCGCTCGATGGCAGCCCGGTGGTGCTGGGCCCCACGGCCGACATGATGCACACGGTGCTCGAGGGCCGCGCCAATGGCGCCATGCCGTCCTGGAAGCAGCTGAGCGATACCGACCTGGCAGCGGTCGTCACCTTTACCAAGAACCACTGGAGCAACAAGACCGGCACCATGGTGCAGCCCGCCCAGTTTGTCGCGGCACGCACCGGCAAATTCCCGGAAGGTGGAGGTTCGGCAGCGGCTGCGCCGGCCGCAGCCCCCGCTGCGGCTTCTGATGCCGGCGCCGCTGCGGCAGCCACCCCTGCAAGTCCTGCCGCCGCTGCACCTGCTGCTGCAGCAACTGCAGAAGCACCGATCTCCCAGGTGCTGTTTGCCAGCGGCAAGAGCGAGCTGGACGGCCAGGCCCAGGAGGCGGTGAAGAAAGCCGCCGCCACGCTGGCCGGCCAAAGCGGCAAGGTGGCGTTGTCCGGGTTTGTCGATGGCACCGGCCATGCCGACCAGAATGCCGAGCTGGCCAAGAAGCGCGCCCAGGCCGTGGCCGAGCTGCTGGTAGCCCAAGGCGTGGCAGAGGCGCGTATCGAGATGCGCAAGCCGCAGACCATTACCGCAGGTGAGGGCGCTGACAGCCAGGCGCGCCGTGTCGATATTGTTGCTGCACCCTAAGGCGTGCAAGCCCTAGAAGAGCCATCGGAGTCAAGATTTATGAGCGCTGTTCTCCCCACAGACCCCAGCCATAGCGACCACGGCCAGGCCGACCATGCCCATGACGACCACCACCATGGTGCCCCCACGGGCTGGCGGCGCTGGGTGTTTGCCACCAACCACAAGGACATCGGCACGCTCTACCTGCTGTTCTCGTTCACCATGCTGATGGTGGGCGGCGTGCTGGCGCTACTGATCCGTGCCGAGCTGTTCCAGCCCGGGCTGCAGCTGGTCAACCCCGAGCTGTTCAACCAACTGACGACGATGCACGGGCTGATCATGGTGTTTGGCGCGATCATGCCGGCCTTTGTCGGCTTTGCGAACTGGATGCTGCCGCTGCAGATTGGCGCCAGCGACATGGCCTTTGCGCGCATGAACAACTTCAGCTTCTGGCTGATGATCCCGGCCGGCCTGATGCTGGTGGGCTCGTTCTTCATGCCTGGCGGCGCACCGGCTGCCGGCTGGACCTTGTACGCACCACTGACCCTGCAAATGGGTCCGTCGATGGACACCAGCATCTTTGCGATGCATGTGATGGGTGCCTCTTCCATCATGGGCTCGATCAACATCATCGTCACCATCCTGAACATGCGCGCACCGGGCATGACCTTGATGAAGATGCCGATGTTTGCCTGGACCTGGCTGATCACCGCCTACCTGCTGATCGCCGTGATGCCGGTGCTGGCGGGCGCGATCACAATGACCCTGACCGACCGCCACTTTGGCACCAGCTTCTTCAACCCCGCTGGCGGTGGTGATCCGGTGATGTACCAGCATATCTTCTGGTTCTTCGGCCACCCCGAGGTCTACATCATGATCTTGCCGGCCTTTGGCATCATCAGCCAGATCGTGCCGGCCTTCAGCCGCAAGAAGCTGTTTGGCTATGCTTCGATGGTCTATGCGGTGGCGGCGATTGCGATCCTGTCCTTCATCGTCTGGGCGCACCACATGTTCACCACCGGCATGCCGGTGACCGGCCAGCTGTTCTTCATGTACGCAACCATGCTGATCTCGGTGCCGACGGCAGTGAAGATCTTTAATTGGGTGGCGACGATGTGGCGCGGCTCGATGACCTTCGAGACGCCGATGCTGTTCTCGGTGGGCTTTATTTTCGTGTTCACGATGGGCGGCTTCACGGGCCTGATCCTGTCGATGGCGCCTATCGATATCCAGCTGCAGGACACTTACTACGTGGTGGCGCACTTCCACTATGTGCTGGTGGCCGGTTCGCTGTTCTCGATGTTTGCCGGCTACTACTACTGGGCGCCCAAGTGGACGGGCGTGATGTATGCCGAGTCGCGCGGCCGCATCCATTTCTGGGGCTCGCTGATCTTCTTCAACATCACCTTCTTCCCGATGCACTTTCTGGGCCTGGCCGGCATGCCACGCCGCTACGCCGACTACCCGATGCAGTTTGCCGACTTCAACATGATTGCCTCGATCGGTGCCTTCGGCTTTGGTCTGATGCAGGTCTACTTCTTTGCCTTTGTGGTCTGGCCTGGCATGCGCCACCGTGGCGAGAAGGCGCCGCAAAAGCCCTGGGAAGGTGCCGAAGGTCTGGAGTGGGAGGTGCCATCGCCCGCGCCTTTCCATACCTTTGAGACCCCGCCCAAGCTGGACGCTACTGCAACCAAGGTGATTGGATGATCACCCCCGCGCAGCGCAAGGCCAACCGGCGACTGGCATGGATTCTGGCGTCGATCGCGCTGGCCTTCTTCATCGGATTTCTCGTAAAAATGACGGTGCTCTAGCAGCACAGGGAGCAGCAGGTGAGCAGACATGCAGACAACGCGAAGATGGTGGGCAAGCTGGCCGTGGTCGCCTTTGGCATGTTTGCCTTTGGCTACGCGCTGATCCCGCTGTACAAGCGCATCTGCGAGGTCACGGGCATCAACATCCTGGCGCTGACCGAGCGCGATGTGCCGGGCAACGGCACGGCCGGCAAGAACGTCAAGCTCAACAGCCAGGTCGACGAGAGCCGCACCATCACCGTTGAGTTCGACGCGAATGCGCGTGGGCCCTGGAGCTTCAAACCGGCGGTGCGCACGATGCAGGTACACCCCGGCGCGCTGAGCACGGTGATGTACGAGTTCCGCAACGAGCAGGACCACCGCATGTCGGCCCAGGCGATTCCCAGCTATGCGCCCAAGCAGGCAGCGCCCTATTTCAACAAGCTCGAATGCTTTTGCTTCAACCAGTACACCCTGGAGCCCGGTGAGCGCAAGGAATGGCCAGTGGCCTTTGTGATCGACCCCAAGCTGTCCAAGGATGTGACGACGATCACCTTGTCCTACACCTTCTTTGAGGTCGGTGGCCGCATCCCGGCGGCACCTGCGTCGACGGCGGTGCTGGCGCCTGCGGTGCAGGGCGCCGGGGTGCAGGCAGGGGCATCCTGATGGCCAGCGCGCCCGGCCCGCAACCGCCGCGCAAGGGCAATCTCTGGCGCACGGTCAAGGCTGTGGCTTGGTCGTTTTTGGGGGTGCGCAAGGGGTCGGAATGGCAAGAGGATGGCGTGCAGATCACGCCACTGCAGGTGATTGCCGTGGGTTTGGTGGCGATCTTCCTGTTTGTGCTGGGGTTGATGGCCCTGGTGCAATGGTTGGTTTGATGCCAGTATTGGCATCGCGGAAGAATGAATCAATAAACGAAATACCAGGAGCAGCGATGAGTGCGACTTCCCATGGCACCACACCGTACTACTATGTTCCGGCCGAGTCCCGCCACCCGGTGATGGCGGCCATTGGCCTGGGCTTTGTCATTGCCGGCGCCGGCAACTGGGTCAATGGCCACACCTGGGGCATGTACCTGCTCTTTGTCGGCATTGCCTGGTGGCTGTTTGTGCTGTACCAGTGGTTTGGCGATGCGATCCGCGAAAGCGAGCAGGGCCTCTACAGCCACCGCATCGACCTGTCCTACCGCTGGAGCATGAGCTGGTTCATCTTCTCGGAGGTGATGTTCTTCGGTGCCTTCTTTACCGCGCTGTGGTGGGCACGGGCCCATTCGCTGCCGGCGCTGGGCAGCCTGGACAATGCCATTCTCTGGCCCGACTTCAAGGCCGTGTGGCCCAGCGTGGAAATGGGCGCCACGGCCTCGCCTGCGGGCATCGTCGAGCCGTTCCAGACCGTGGGCCCTTTCTGGCTGCCCACCATCAATACCGCGCTGCTGCTGACCTCGGGCGTTACCTTGACCATCGCCCACCATGCCCTGCAGGCCGACCAGCGCAGCAAGTGCATCCGCTTTATGTGGATGACCGTGGTGCTGGGCATCGTCTTCCTCTGCGTGCAGGGCTATGAGTACTTCCACCTCTACACCGAGCTGAACCTCAAGCTCAACTCCGGCACCTACGGCTCCACCTTCTACATGCTGACGGGCTTCCACGGCTTGCATGTGTTCATCGGCATGCTGATGCTGCTGGTTATTACCCTGCGGCTGCAGAAGGGCCATTTCACCGCCAAGAAGCACTTTGGCTTTGAGGGCGCCGCCTGGTACTGGCATTTTGTCGATGTGGTCTGGCTGGGGCTCTACATCCTCGTGTACTGGATGTAGTTGGGGGGCTGCTGAGGGCCTCAAGCCCCCATTGGTATGCCATGGGGCTGCAGGTAGCCCAGCTTCCAAGCCAGCAAGATGCCGGCAAACACCAGCACCGACAGCGCAATGCGCAAGGTCAGCGCCCAGGCCATGCGCTTGCTGCCGGCGCCCGACGGGTTGCCGCGCAGCATGAAAAGCCCGGCCGCTGCCAGGCAGGCCAGTATCACGACAAAGGCGAGTGCGATTAGCAGATGCATGGTGCTGTCCTCAGGGTGGTCTCGGTGTTCTTGGAGCGCGCTGCAAGTCGCTTCGAACGGCTGTCTGGCGCCCGGCGCAACAAACCCATTGTGCGGCAGCGCCAGACGGGGCGCTATCGGCCTGCACCCCAATAGCCTCTCCCCGCAGTATCTTGGCCAGCGCGCTGGTGGCTGCCGCGCTCTGCACCGGGTATAAGCAGCGTATGCCCGCGCCTTCTGCTTCCTCATCCATCCCCAAGGCCCCTATGGAGCGCCGTGCGCAGCTGCGTTTCGTGCTGATCACCGTCGCGGCAGCAGCCTCGATGCTGCTGACCGCCTCGCTGGGGTTCTGGCAGCTGCGCCGCGCCGATGAGAAGCTGGCCTACCAGGCGCAGCTCGATGCGCGTGCAGCCCTGCCGGCGCTGGACGGGGCGAGCTTGCTGCAGCCCCTGGGTGAGGCCGAGCGTGCCAGCCTGCAGCACCGCCAGGTGGTGCTGCGCGGCGAATGGCTGCCACAGTACACGGTCTACCTGGACAACCGCCAGATGCAGGCGCGCCCCGGTTTTTATGTGCTGACACCGCTGCGCCTGGCCGGCCCGGTAGCGCCAGGCCAGCCGCAGACTGTGCTGGTGCAGCGGGGCTGGGCGCCGCGCAATTTTGAAGACCGCTTGGCGCTGCCGCAGGTGCAAACGCCTGGTGGTACCGTGCAATTGCAGGGCCGGGTGGCGGGCCAGCCGGCACGCCTTTTGGAGCTGCAGACGTCCGCCGCGCACCCAGGGGTTTCCCGAATCCGGCAGAATCTCGATACCGATGCTTACGCGCAGGAGACCGGCCTGCCCTTGGCTGCACTCACCGTGGTGCAGACCGGGCCGGCCAGTGAGGGCCTGCTGCGCGACTGGCCTGTAGTAGGCAGCGGCGTGGAAAAGCATTATGGTTATGCATTTCAATGGTTTGGTCTGTGTAGCCTGATTGCGATCCTCTATGTCTGGTTCCAAATTGTCCGACGTGTCCTTCGACGCCGCAGCCACCCAGGCGCCGCCGCCCGCTGATGAGGCGCTGCTGGGCCTGACCGTGCATGGCCTGCCGCCTGCCGAGCAGGCCGAAGCCGCACTGGAGGAGGCCGAGCGCTCGCGCAGTGGCCGCCTCAAGATGCTGCTGGTGCTGCTGGTCTGTGCGGCGCCGGTGATCGCGTCCTACTTCACCTACTACGTGATCCGGCCCGAGGGGCGGCGCAATTTTGGCGAGCTGGTGGGCCAGCAGCCGACGATTCCGGCCGCAAAGGTCAAGACCCTGGACGGCCAGCCGTTTGAGCTGCAAAGCCTCAAGGGCCAGTGGCTGCTGCTGAGTGCCTCGGGCGCGGCCTGCGACGAGGTCTGCCAGAACAACCTCTACCTGCAGCGCCAGCTGCGCGAGAGCCTGGGCCGCGAGAAGGACCGGCTGGACTGGGTCTGGCTGGTGACCGACGACGGCGAGCCGCCGCCAGCCTTGCGCACGGCACTGGACCAGGCCACCGTGCTGCGGGTGCCCCAGGCGCTGGTGGCCCAGTGGCTGCAGCCGGCAGCCGGCCAGCAGCTGGGCGAACATTTGTACGTGGTGGACCCGCTGGGCCACTGGATGATGCGTTTTCCTGCCCAGCTCAGCCGCTCCGATGCGGCCAAGGCGCGCAAGGATCTGGAGCGGCTGCTGCGTGCGTCGTCGAGTTGGGACAAGGAAGGGCGGTAGTGGATAGCTAGCATGACATCGCAGGATTTATATGATTTCGCGCCGCTGGCGCGTGTGTTGCTGACCGGGGCCATCATTGCGCTGGGCCCCATCGTCTGGATTTGGTGGCGCCACCGTGGTGCCACGCCGCTCAAGCGCCTGCAGGTGCTGGCGGTACTGACCCTGTTCCTGTCCTTTGACCTGGTGATGTTTGGCGCGTTTACGCGCCTGACCGATTCGGGCCTGGGCTGCCCGGACTGGCCGGGCTGCTACGGCAATGCCAGCCCGATTGGCGCGCATGCTGAAATCTCTGCCGCGCAAGAGGCCATGCCGACCGGCCCGGTGACCCATGGCAAGGCCTGGGTGGAGATGATCCACCGCTACCTGGCCACCGCCGTGGGCGGCCTGATCATTGTGCTGACGGCCAGTGCCTGGCTGCAGCGCAAGCGCCGGGGTCCGCAGCCGATCAGCCCCTGGTGGCCGACCGCCACCCTGGTCTGGGTGCTGATCCAGGGGGCCTTTGGCGCGCTCACGGTGACGATGAAGCTGTTCCCGGCGATCGTCACCTTGCACCTGCTGGGCGGCACCGTGCTCTTGATGCTATTAACCGTGCAGGCAACGCGCCACACGCAATTTGCCGATAATCTAGGGTTAGTCCCAGTGCCGCGCCTGTTGCGCGGTCTGGTGGCGGTCACGGCGCTGCTGGTGTTTGCGCAGGTGACCCTGGGTGGCTGGGTCAGTACCAACTATGCGGTGCTGGCCTGCACCAGCTTTCCCATGTGCAATGGTGCCTGGTGGCCGGCGATGAACTTTGACGGGTTCCAGATCTGGCGCCCGCTGGGCTTTCTGGCCGATGGTGCGCATATCAGCTACGAAGCGCTGGTGGCCATCCACTACATGCACCGGCTGTTTGCCTACCTGGTGATTGCCGCCTTGCTGTGGCTGGGCTGGGCCCTGCGCACGGTGCCGCTGCTCAGGCAGCAGCGCCGCTGGCTGGTGGGCCTGACGCTGCTGCAATTTGCCACGGGACTGTCGAATGTGGTGCTGGACTGGCCGATGCTGGCGGCCGTTTTGCACACCGGGGGCGCTGCCGCCATCATGGTGGTGCTGACCTGGATCTGGTGTACTGCGGGCCCTGAACCTGCCCGCAGTGCTGCGAGTTGATGACGCTGTATGGAACAAAGACTGAGTGCCCCGATGACCGAACTTGCCGCAACGCCAATGCCGAACCGCTTTGCGCAGTTCTATGCATTGACCAAACCTAAGGTGGTGCAGCTGATTGTGTTTTGCGCACTGATCGGCATGGTGCTGGCCGTGCCTGGTGTGCCCACCGGCGCCGAGCTGCTGCGCATGGCCGTCGCCTGTGCGGGCATCTGGCTGGTGGCGGGGGCCGCAGCGGCCTTCAACTGCCTGGTCGAGCAGAGCATCGATGCGCGCATGAAGCGCACCGCCTGGCGCCCCACCGCGCGCGGCGAGCTGTCCAACCTGCAGACCCTGATGTTTTCTGCCGGGCTGTGCATCGCCGGCTCGGCCATTCTGATCGTCTGGATCAATGCCATCACGATGTGGCTGACCTTTGCGACCTTTGTCGGTTATGCCGTCATCTACACGGTGATCCTCAAGCCGCTGACGCCGCAGAACATCGTGATCGGTGGCGCATCGGGCGCGATGCCCCCCGTGCTGGGCTGGGCCGCGATGACCGGCGATGTCTCGCCCCAGGCACTGCTGCTGTTTTTGATCATCTTCCTGTGGACGCCGCCGCACTTCTGGGCACTGGCGCTGTACCGGGTCGAGGACTACCGCAAGTCCGGCCTGCCGATGCTGCCGGTCACCCATGGGAACTATTACACCCGCGTGCAGGTCTTGCTCTACACCGTGGTCTTGTTTGCCGCCGGCCTGCTGCCCTTCATCATCCAGATGAGCTCCTGGATCTACCTGGTGGCCGCAGTCGTGCTGGGTGCCGGGTTCTTTGGCTATGCCTTTGCGCTGTGGCGCAATTACTCCGATGCGCTGGCGCGCAAGACTTTCCGTTTTTCGCTGGTCTACCTCAGCCTGCTGTTTGTGGCGCTGTTGGTGGACCACTATGTGAGCTGGTAAATCTGCAATGAACAAGCGCAATGCCCTTCGCTGGCTGGCGGGCTCGGCCATGCTGGCCTCGGCCGCCGGTGTCCTCACCGCCTGTAAATCCAAGGCCGATTTCAACGCCATCGACCTGACCGGCAGCAAGGAGTATGGGCAGGACTTCTCCATGCCCGACCAGCATGGCCAGCGCCGCAGCATGGCGGATTTCCAGGGCAAGGTCGTGCTGGTGTTCTTTGGCTTTACCCAGTGCCCCGATGTCTGCCCGACCACCCTGGGTGACCTGGCCGCCGTCAAGCAAAAGCTCGGCGCCAAGGGTGACAAGCTGCAGGTGATCTTTGCCTCGGTCGATCCCTCCCGCGACACGCCCGAGATTCTGCAGGCCTACCTGGCCAACTTTGACCCCAGCTTTCTGGCGCTGCGCGGCAGCGACGAGGAAACGGCCAAGATGGCCAAGGACTTCAAGGTCTACTACAAGCGGGTCGAGGGCCAGACCCCGGGCAGCTACACGATGGACCACACTGCGGGTGACTACATCTTCGACTCCGAAGGCCGCCTGCGTCTGTACAGCCGCTATGGCACGCCAGTCGATACCCTGGCCAAGGACATTGAGCAGCTGATCGACGGCGCTTAAGCGCTTACACGCTTAACAGCGCAGGGCAAGCGCTGCACTCACATCGACCAGATACGCGGCCGCTGCGCTGGCAAGCCCCAGAGGCTGCTGCGCCAGTGGCCCCAGACCGTCTTCCACAGCTGCATGGCAGGCTCCACCACGGGCGCCAGGCCACGCAGCACCAGCATGTGCTCGTTGGGTGCGGTCACCCCGGCCATCAACTCCACTGGGGCAGTATCTAGCAACATTTGGGTGCTCTCCAGCAGCGCTTCGCGTTGCGCGCGGGTGATCGGCGAGCCGCTGGCATAGAGCAAGCTGCCCATGCAGCGCTGGCCCGCCAGGCCCAGCCGGCCGTTGAGCAGCAACTCATCATCGGCCCGGATGCGGCCCCGTTCCAGAAAATGCCCCGGCCAGGCGATGTGCTGTGAAAACACGCCCTGGGTAAAGGGCTGACCGGCCAGCGGCAGGCCCAGCGCGGTGATGTCCCAGGTCAGCAGCTCGGCTCCCGGTGCCAGTTCCATCTGCAGCTCATTGGCCGCGTCGCAGGCATTGTAGGCAATGGCCTCCAGCGGCAGCCATTCCAGCCGGGCGCCGGCCTGCAGCTTAAGGCGGGTGCGCTGCAAGGCCGGCTGGCCATTGCTCTTGTAAAAGCGCGTCGCGCCCGGCGTGGTGATGAGCGCATGCGCGCCCGCCTCTACCTCCACCGAGATATCCAGCACATCGCCCCCCACCAGGCCACCGGGCGGGTGCACCAGCACGTTGTGGCAAATGCCTGGGCCTTCGGGGTAGAGGCTTTTGAGAATGCGCAGCGGGCCATCGTGGCTGAACTGCACTGACGTCTTGCCGGCTTGCTGGCCGTAGCGCAGGTCTAGTTGGGCATGCCAGCTCATGGCTGCGGCTGGTGCTGAATGCCCGCTGGGCAGCAGGGCCCAAGGGCCGGGATTGGAGGTGAGTAGGGTGCGCAAGACATGGCTGGGGTTTTGCAAGCCACGTGCCAGGAACTGCACCGCTCTGGGGTGCTGGCTGTGCTGAATTGGTGCATGCGCGGCAGGTCTGCATGCTTGTGGTGCAAGGAGCAGAGGATGCAGCACGGAAAGCGTGCATGCCCTGCCGCTGCAGCGCCTTGGCATGTGCCTTGCTTTGCACTAGGTATGGAACTGACACCTCGCGAAAAAGACAAGCTGCTGATCTTTACCGCCGCCTTGCTGGCCGAGCGGCGCCTGGCCCGGGGGCTCAAGCTGAACTACCCCGAGGCGGTGGCGCTGATCAGCGCCTTTGTGATGGAGGGCGCGCGCGATGGCAAAACGGTTGCCCAGTTGATGAGCGCTGGCCGCACGGTGCTCACGCGCGCCGATGTGATGGAGGGCATCCCCGAGATGATTGCCGATATCCAGATCGAGGCGACCTTTCCCGATGGCACCAAGCTCGTCACCGTGCATGAGCCCATTGTCTGAATCCCCTCTTTTCCCTTGCGCAAGCCTAGCACCATGAACTTCAAGAAACTCTCTGCCACCGTGGCGGCTGCCGCTGCCGCCTTGCCCCTGTCCGCACTTGCCCATGTGGGCAGCGACGGCGGCGGCCACCATGGCTTTTTGAGCAGCTTTGGCCATGCCTTTGCCCACCCGTTTACCGGCGCGGACCATATGGCGGCGATGCTGGCCGTGGGCGCCTGGAGTGCGCTGACGGTGACGCCCGCCTGGCGCGCCCCGGCCGCCTTTGTGGCCCTGCTGGTGGCGGGGGCGCTGGCAGGTTTTGCCGGTCTGTGGGTGCCCGGCGTGGAGCCGATGATTGCCGCATCGGTGCTGGTGCTGGGCCTGCTGGTGGCGGTGCAAAAGCAGATGCCCTGGGTGCTGGCCGCTGCGCTCGCCGGGGTGTTTGCGTTTTTCCATGGCGCGGCCCACGGCTTTGAGCTGGCGGCCGATTCTGCGCTGGCATCGGCAGGGGCCCTGGCGGGCATGGCGCTGGGCTCGGCCCTGCTGCATGTCGGCGGCATGGTGCTGGGCAAGGCCCTGATGCAGCGCCACCGCTGGCTGGCCAAGTTGGCAGGCGGCGCCACCGCGGTCTTGGGCGCGGCCATGCTGACGCGCCTGGCCTGACGAGGAGCCGCAACATGATCCCAGGTGAACTACTGCTGAATGACGGCGAACATGTGCTGAACCCGGGGCGCCGCACCGCCACGCTGGTGGTGCACAACGCCAGCGACCGGCCCATCCAGGTCGGCTCGCACTACCACTTTGCCGAGACCAATGCCGGCCTGGTCTTTGACCGCCAGGCGGCGCATGGCATGCGACTGCATATTGCCAGCGGCATGGCGGTGCGCTTTGAGCCCGGCCAGCAGCGCACGGTGGAGCTGGTGGATGTTGGCGGCGAGCGGCAGATCTACGGTTTTCGCGGCCTGGTGCAAGGGGCGCTGGAATGAGGCCCGGCATGCTGTGCCTGTGCCCAGGTTCTAAGACAGGATGGTTCTGATGGCAACGATGGACAGACGCGCATACGCAGAGACCTATGGGCCCACGGTGGGTGACCGCCTGCGCCTGGCCGATACCGAACTGGTCGTGCAGGTGGAGCAGGACTTTACCCTGCGCGCGGGCGGCTATGGCGAAGAGGTGAAGTTTGGCGGTGGCAAGACCATCCGTGACGGCATGGCGCAAAGCCAGCGCAGCAGTGCGCAGGACGCGATGGACACGGTGCTGACCAATGCGCTGATCATCGACCACTGGGGCATCGTCAAGGCAGACATTGGCCTGAAGGCCGGCCGCATTGCCGCGATTGGCAAGGCCGGCAACCCGGACACGCAGCCAGGTGTGGACATCATCATCGGCCCAGGCACCGAGATCATCAGCTGCGAAGGCATGGTCGTCACCGCTGGCGGCATCGACACGCACATCCACTTCATCGCGCCCCAGCAGATCGAGGAGGCGCTGACCAGCGGCGTGACGACGATGATTGGCGGCGGCACCGGCCCGGCCACCGGCACCTTTGCGACGACCTGCACGCCCGGCGCCTGGAACATGGAGCGCATGCTGCAGGCGGCCGATGCCTTCCCGATGAACCTGGGTTTTCTGGGCAAGGGCAATGCGAGCTTGCCGCTGGCCCTGCATGAGCAGATCGATGCCGGCGCGATTGGCCTCAAGCTGCACGAGGACTGGGGCAGCACGCCAGCGGCCATCGACAACTGCCTGGACGTGGCCGAGCTCACCGACACCCAGGTGGCGATCCATACCGATACGTTGAACGAAAGCGGCTTTGTCGAAGACACGGTGGCCGCGTTCAAAGGCCGCACCATCCATACCTTCCACACCGAAGGCGCGGGCGGCGGCCATGCGCCCGATATTTTGAAGGTGGTAGGCGAGGCTAATGTGCTGCCCAGCTCCACCAACCCGACGCGGCCCTACACGATCAACACGCTCGACGAGCATGTGGACATGCTGATGGTCTGCCACCATCTGGATGCGGGCATTGCCGAGGACCTGGCCTTTGCCGAAAGCCGCATCCGCAAGGAAACCATTGCGGCCGAGGACATCCTGCACGACATCGGCGCGATCAGCATGTTCAGCTCCGACAGCCAGGCCATGGGTCGGGTGGGTGAGGTGATCCTGCGCACCTGGCAGACGGCGCACAAGATGAAGCTGCAGCGCGGCCCCCTGCCGGGTGACAGCGAGCGGCATGACAACTTCCGCATCAAGCGCTATATCGCCAAGTACACGATCAACCCGGCCATCGCCCATGGCATCAGCCATGAGGTGGGCAGCCTGGAAGTGGGCAAGTGGGCCGATATCGTCATCTGGAAGCCGGCCTTTTTTGGCGTCAAGCCCAGCTGCATTCTCAAGGGCGGCTTTATCGCGATGGCGGCCATGGGGGACCCCAATGCCTCGATCCCGACGCCCCAGCCGGTGCACTACCGCCCGATGTTTGGTGCCTTTGGCGGCGCGATCGCCAAGACCTCGCTGACCTTTGTCTCGCAAGCGGGCCTGGCTGCCGGCATCGGCCAGCGCTTTGGCCTGGCCAAGACCTTGTCGGCCGTCAAAGGCATACGCGGCCTGCAAAAGCAGCACATGGTGCACAACGACCTGGCGCCGCACATGGAGGTGGATGCCCAGACCTATGCGGTGCGCGCCGACGGCCAGCTGCTGACCTGCGAGCCAGCGAGCAGCCTGCCGATGGCCCAGCGTTATTTTCTGTTTTGAACCGGTAAGCACCCATGGCAAGCCCATTGATTTTCGAGCAGGACCCCGTGACCGATGCGCGCGTGCTGGCCTTTTTGGAAGCGCACCTGAGCGATATGCGCCGCATCTCGCCGCCCGAGAGCGTGCATGCGCTCGACCCCGCGCAGCTGCGCGCGCCTGGGCTGCAGCTGTGGACCGGCTGGACCGCCGCGCAAGAGCCCAAGGCCCTGGTCGCCACCTGCGCGCTCAAGATCCTGGATGCGGGCCACCTGGAGCTCAAATCGATGCGGGTGGAGGCGGCGCAACGCGGCTCAGGTGCTGCCCAGCAGGTGCTGGACCATGTGCTGGCCCAGGCCCGCGCGATGGGGGCCAGGCGCATCAGCCTGGAGACGGGCACCGAGGCCTTTTTTGCACCGGCGCGCCGTTTTTACGCGCGCAATGGCTTTGTGGACTGCGCACCGTTTGGCAGCTACCAGCCCGATCCGAACAGCTGCTTTATGCGCCTGGAGCTGCCATGACGGACGGGGCGATGCTGCAAGTCTCCAAATGCCTGCCCGCTGGCCAGGGCCTGGCACCGGCCCTGCGCAAGCGCGCGAGCTTTGTCGAGCTGGACTGGGATGTGCGCCAGAAGTCGCGCTTCTCGGCCACCGACAGCAGCGGCCGTGCGCTGGCGATTTTTCTGCCACGCGGCCAGGCCGTGCGCGGAGGCGATGTGCTGGTGGCCGAGGACGGCTCGGTGATTCTCGTGCAAGCCGCGCCGCAGAAAGTGCTGCATATCAGTGCCTGCGCGCAGCATGGCTCGGCCTTTGACCTGACGCGCGCCGCCTACCACCTGGGCAACCGCCATGTGCCCATCGAGCTGCAGCCCGACCACCTCAAGATCGAGCCCGACCATGTGCTGGCCGACATGCTGCGCAGCATGCACATGACCGTGGTTGAGGCGGAGCTGCCCTTTGAGCCGGAAGGCGGCGCCTATGGCGGCCATGTCACCAACGATGGCCACAGCCACCATGGACATGGGCATGCGCACAGCCATGACCACGGGCATGACCATGCCCATCCGCACCACCACGGATGAGCATGCAACCCCTCAGCCTGTCGCCCGCCAGCTTTTTGCAGCTGATGTGGCTGGCTTCGCCGGCCTTGCCGATAGGAGGATTCTCCTATTCCGAAGGGCTGGAGGCGGGCGTGAATGCCGCGCTGGTGGGCAACGAGGCGCAGGCGGCAGACTGGATTGACCAGCAGCTGCAGCTCTCCCAGGCCCGAGGCGATATGGCAGTGCTGGCCCAGGCCATGCAGGCCTGGCACAGCAATGAGCGCGTGCGCCTGGTGGCCCTCAACGCCTGGGTGCTGCAGACGCGCGAGAGCAGCGAGCTGCGCCTGCAGACCGAGCAGATGGGCCGCTCGCTGGTGGCCTGGTTGCAGAACCGCTATGCCGATGATGCCCAGGCCTTGGTCCTGGTGAACTGGCTGGCGGCCGAGGATGCGAGTTATCCGCTGGCCTTTGCGCTGGCTGCGCACCTGGCAGGCGCAGGCGCGCGTGATGCGCTGCTCGCCTATGCCTTTGGCTGGGCTGAGAACATGGTGCAGGCAGCGATCAAATCCGTGCCGCTGGGCCAGAGCGCCGGCCAGCGCATTCTGGCGCGGCTGGCAGAGGCGATACCGGCGGCGGCCGAGCATGCGCTGGCGCTGGGCGATGACGAACGCCAGGCTTTTTCCCCGATGCTGGCCATTCTCTCGGCCCGGCATGAACACCAATATTCACGGCTTTTTCGATCATGAGCACTGCACTGCACCACATTCCCCACCGCAGCAAAAAACTGCCTCCGTTGCGCGTCGGTATCGGCGGGCCCGTGGGCTCGGGCAAGACCACCATCTTGGAGATGCTGTGCAAGGCCATGCGGGGCAAATGGGACCTGATCGCTATCACCAATGACATCTACACCAAGGAAGACCAGCGCCTGCTGACCGTCAGTGGCGCGCTGCCGGCCGAGCGCATCATGGGGGTGGAGACGGGCGGCTGCCCGCACACGGCGATCCGCGAAGATGCTTCGATCAACCTCGAAGCGATCGACCGCATGCTGGGCCAATTTCCCGATGCCGATATCGTGTTTATCGAATCGGGCGGCGACAACCTGGCTGCAACCTTCAGCCCCGAGCTGTCGGACCTGACGATCTATGTGATCGATGTGGCGGCCGGCGAGAAGATTCCGCGCAAGGGCGGCCCCGGCATCACCAAGAGCGATCTGTTTGTGATCAACAAGACCGATCTGGCCCCCTATGTCGGTGCCAACCTGGAGGTGATGCGCAGCGACACCGAGCGCATGCGCAGCTCGCCCAAAGGCACCAAGCCCTTTGTGATGACCAACCTGAAGACGCTCGATGGCCTCGATGAGGTGGTGGCCTTTATCGAAAAGCAGGGCCTGCTGCTGGGCTGAGTTGCCGTACCGAGGGCATCAGCTCTGGGGCGTATTGAGGCTAAAAGCCGTATCGGGGTGATCGCGTCCCTGCTCTGCAATCCAGGCCAGCCAGTCCTGCGCGCTGATCTGCGTGCGGCCTTGCAAGGCCGGGGGAAGGGCCTCGTACACGAGTGCCTCCAGCGGCTGCTGGCCACCGCCGACTAGCTTCACATCCAGCGTTAGCACGCGCTTGGTGTACTCGCCCACATCCTGGGGCCAGATGCCTTCGATGCGGTCCATGGCCTGCTCCAGCGCATCGTTCAAGGGGTAGACCTCGGCGAGCACCAGGCCGCTGCCCTGCAATTGCAGGCCCGGGTACCAGCCCAGGTCAAACAAGGTGCCGGTCAGCAAGCTGCGGCCCAGGCAGCTGATGCCAGGCTGCAGCCGGGCAATGTCGTTGACGCCGCCGGCACGCAAGGTGCCATAGACGGCGACATGGCGCGCGCCGCAGGGGTGCCAGGGCGGGTTGCGGATGGGGTGTTCTGGGCGTGGCGTCTGCATCGAAGGCTTTGCGGGACAAGGATCAGCTGGCCTGCGCAGGCCGGCCGGCTGCCTGCCGGGTCTTGGCGATTTCGCGGCTGGGCA
This sequence comes from Comamonas sp. MYb21, assembly GCF_037479395.1. Lineage (NCBI taxonomy): Bacteria > Pseudomonadati > Pseudomonadota > Betaproteobacteria > Burkholderiales > Comamonadaceae > Comamonas > Comamonas sp. MYb21. Next base: position 285,898 of record NZ_JBBGZC010000002.1, read on the forward strand.
GTGGGGTCTCGCCGGTCGCCATGCGCATCAGCAGGCAGTGCAGCATCTCGGTGGACAGGCCATGGAGCACCAGGCGGTGGCCGGCGCGCAAGGTGGACAGCGGCACGAGCGGGTGCTTGTTGTTGAGCATCACCAGGTGCTCGGGCGAGGACAGGATCTTGGCCGCATAGATGGCAACGGTTTCGTCCAGCTGCAGCGAATTGCTGGCGCGCCAGAAATCGTTGTCGGTCAGCAGCAGCTGGTAGACCGGCGTGTAGACCTCGATGGCGCTTTGTAGATCGAGAATGTTCAGCCGGCCATGGGGCATCGCGGCCAGCTGCAGCGGCGGGTCGCAGAGCATGCCAAAGTCGGGCTCGGCCACCGGGCCCATGTGCTGGCCGTGGCTGCGCAGCGTGGTGTTGAGCCGGATGACAAAGTTGAACAGGTTCAGGTCGTGCTTGAGGAACAGCTCGTCCTTGATGTCATCGATCTCCATCGGTGCCAGCGGCTTGGTGGGCACGGGGGTGGGCGCATTGGCGCCGATAAAGCTCAGGATCTGCGAGCCCAGGTGGAAGTGGCGCATGATGAGCCAGTTCGCCTCGGGCGAGACAAAACGGTTCATGCTGAAGGCCAGGGTGCGGTGCAGCAGCTTGGAATGCGCCCAGCGCTTGGGCAGCAGCACCTTGAGGATCTGGATCAGGATGATGCTCAAGCGCGCAAGCGGCCGGATAAAGGGCAGCAGAAACTGGCGCGAGCGGCTGCTCGAATCCTTGAGCCAGGCTGCCTTGACATGGTCGGGCAGCGGCGTGCTGTCGTCCAGGTAGAGCGCCAGCCAGGGGTTGGGGTCGCGCTCGTCGTGGGGAATGTCGCGGAAATCGGTCATCGTGCGCGCTCCGTGGCCGTGGCATCCAGAATATGCCGGAACTGCATCAGGTAGAGCGCAGAGGTATGGCGTGCGGTCGCGGCAATCGCTGCTGCGGCGGTGCCGGTCTCGTCCAGCGCCATCACCATCTGCACGGCCAGCAGCCAGCGCTCCAGGTGGTCTTCGTCATTGGCGCCGTGGTATTCCAGAAAGCGGAAGCAGTCCGGGCCCAGCGCCAGGTGCTGGCGCAGCAGTGGCAGAAGGCTGGGCACAATGCGCTGGCCCGTGCCTTCGATGATGTAGATGGCGCCCAGGAGGCCAATCGGGTTGGGGGTGGCTGCCAGGCTGTGCAGGTAGCTGTTGAGCGCCTCGCCACCCGGGTTGCGGTGCAGTTGCTGGATATCGGTTTGCGTGCCACCGGCGTTCAAGTAGTCCTGGTGCAGGATCTTGAAGTCGTTCTGCTCCTCGCTGGCGTGCACGCCCATCAGCGCGGCCAGCTCGGCATAGGCCCCTGTGAGCGAGGCGGCGCCTTCGCGCATCCACAGGCTGCCTTCGCGCACCTGAGGCACCCACTGGCTCATCCAGCGCACATAGTCGGCCTGCTGGATCTGGCCGCTGTGGATGCGGTGCACCAGCGGCGTGCGCCAGACCTGGGAGCGGTAGTCATGCCAGATGCTGGCCAGCTCGGTCAGCAGGGGCGCCAGGCCTGCCGGGGCGGCGGCCGGGTCATGGGGCGGGGCGATCAGCGCGCTTTCTGCAGCGGCTGCGTGCTGTGGCGCGCGCTGGGCCGGGGTGCTGGCGCTGTTGGAAGACGTGCCGGCAGGCGCGCTGCGCTCCACCTCCAGCAGCATATAGCCGGCGGTAAAGCGGCCGGACTCGGGCACAAAGCACAGCATGGTGTCGCCGGGCTTCAAGCGCTCGTGCTGGGTCTGCAAATACTCGGCAATCATCACAAAAATGGAGGCCGCGCCGGTATTGCCGCGCCAGGCCAGGTTGCTCCACCAGCGCTCGCGCGGGATCGACAGTTGCGCCTTGTTCAGCAGCTCATCGACGACGGGAATGAATTTCTCGGACGAGTAGTGGCAGAGAAAGTGGTCAATGCCGCGCTCGGGCAGCCAGCCCTGGTGGGCGATGCGGGCGTACTCGTGGATGCAGACATCAAAGAGGTGCGGCAGCAGGCGGATGTCCTGGCGCAGGGACAGCGCGCCAGCCGCCTCGGCCTCGGCCCAGGAGGGGAAATCGAGGTGGCTGCGCTGGCGGTCATGCGTCAGGCCCAGCTGCATGCACACGGGGTAGTCGCCGGCAAAGCTGCGCTGGTGGGTCCAGCGCAGTTTGAGGCGCAGATCGGGGCGCTGGGGCAGGGCGGCGCCCTGGCCCAGCAGCACGGCGCCGGCGCCATCGCTCAGCATCCAGCGCAAAAAATGCGCATCGAAATCGGTGTTGTAGTCCTGGCCCGCGTAGCGCGAGCGCTTGAACAGGCGCGAGGGCATCTCGCTGGCCACCGCCAGCGCATGGCCGTGCGTGCCGTGCTCCACCGCCAGCGCCGCGCTTTGCAGCGCGCCCACACTGGCCGCGCAGACGCCCTGCACGCTGAGCAGTTCCATCGGCGGTGCGGCCATCTCGCCCTGGATCATGCTGGCAAAGCCGGGCATCAGCGCGTCGCCGCCTGATGAACCGCTGGCCAGAAAGCCGATATCGGCCAGCGGCCGTGCGGCCTGCGCCAGGGCCGCCTCGATGGCGCCCTTGGCCATTTGCGCATTGCTGTAGCTGGTGCTGCCATCGGGCGCAATCGCGTAGTGGCGCTGCTGGATACCGTTTTCCGCGAGGATGCGGCGCTTGATGCGTTCGGACAGCCGGTTGAGCGGCGCGACATAGGCATCCATGCCGTCGTTGGCAATGGGGGCGCCGGGCATGAAGTGACCGGCGGATTCGATATAGACCTGCGAATAAGCGACTGGCATAGATGACTACTTTTTCTCCATAGGCGGCATCAGCGACCGGCTGCGGGCCGATCGGCAAACCATCCCTCCAACAAAGACCCGCGCCATATACGGCAGCAGGCCTGCCTCATTGAGCACCGGGTGGACCCGGTGTCGGTATTCATCGGCATGCAAGCGGGTCAGCGCGGACCAGTGGGCATGCGGACATTCATGGTGGGCGGTGTGCAGGCCAATATTAAAGAGCAGCGGGTTGACCCAGCCTTCAAAATTGCGCGCGTAGTTCAGCATGCCACCGTCGGTATCGTTTTTGGACTTTGGGGGCTTGCGGCCATCGGCATGGGCGTGTTGCAGGTAGTTGGTGGCCAGCAGCCAGTGCAGGCCATGGAGCTGGGGCAGGATGACAAAGACCAGCGCTTTCTTCCAGTCCAGCGCCAGCAGCGCCGCCCAGCTGCCCAGCCACAGCGCGTACTGGCCCATGCAGTAGCGAAAGGCGCCGGGCTGGCGCAGGCGCAGCCCCGCCAGCCAGCGGATGAACAGCGGGTACAGCACCCAGGCCGCCTGCAGCGGGTGGAGCAGGTAGCCCCAGAGGTGGTTGCTGTCACCGCCAAAACGGTAGGTGCGGGCGATATCCTGCTCGCCATGCTTGTAGCGGTGGTGGTTGGCCACATGGGCGGGCCAGAACACAAAGGTGGGGTGGCCCTGCAGCAGGGTCAGCGCATAGTCGGTGGCGCGGTTGGCCCAGCGGCTGCGGGGCCCCGTCCACATGCGCAGATGGGTGTGGTTGTGGTGGATGACGCCGATACCCAAGGTCAGAAACAGCTCGACCAGGTAGAGCCACCAGACCAGGCCATGCTGCCACTGCCAGGCGGCGATCAGCGGCAGCGCCAGCATGTAGAGCAGCGATTGCCAGTCACGCCAGTGGCGCAGCCGGGGCAGTGTGCGGGAGGCGGTGGCGGGCAGGGGTGGGCTGTCGTCGCGGGTCATGCCAACCGGGTCAAGCAGCGGGGCGGCCTGGGGCCGGGCGTGGGGGCAGCGGGTCTGCTTCGCTGCGCATCAGGCGGTCCATAAAGGCCAGTGCAAAGCCGTAGTTGCCGGCCGGCCGGGCATGGTGCAGGTGGTGGCGGCGGCTTGCGGCCAGCGGGTGGCGCGGCCCTACGCGCGGGAAAAAATCGTAATTGGCATGGCCCACGGCGTTCAGGAAGATGCTGAACACCGGCACCGAGGCCAGCGACCAGAAGGCAAAGTCATGCAGCACCATGGGCAGCAGGATCACATTGCCCAGCATCATCGCCTCGATGGGGTGGAAGCTGTAGGTCGACCAGGGCGTGACGACGACCGAGCGGTGGTGGTCGCCATGGAAGCGCTTGAACCAGCGCGTATGCAGCAGGCGGTGGTTGATCCAGAAATGCACGTCGTTCCAGATCAGCAGTACCCAGATCTCGATGGCAATCTGCCAGCCGCTGGGCGCCACTGCAAAATGCGCCCAGCCCAGCTGCACAAAGCCCCAGGGCACGACCATGCCCAGGCCAAACACGAGGATGGAATGAAAAGACTGGCGCCACTCGCGCCGCAACTGGTCGGGCTTGAGTGGCCGGGTATCGAGCACCCGGCCGATGCCGCGCTTTTGCAAAAAGCCGGTGAGCGCCGTCATGCCCAGTCCCCCGATCAGGTACAGCGCGCTGAAGAACACGAGTCCCCAGGCCATGACCTGCCAGGCGCTGAGATCGGTGAAGACTTGGGCGGCCGTCATTGCGCGCGGATGTTCTGCTCTTTGATGATGGCGCCCAGCGCCTTCACATCGGCATCAATGCGGTTCTTCAGACCTTCGGGCGAGCTGCCCACGGCCTGCCAGCCCTGCAGGGCGAGCTTTTGGCGCATCTCGGGGCTGCGCACGATCTCGCCGACGGCAGCGGCGAGCTTGTCGACATGGGCTTTGGGCATGGCCTTGGGGGCGGCCACGGCGTTCCAGATTTCCATGTCGTAGTTGGCAATGCCCAGCTCCTTGAGGCTGGGCAGGCCGGGGGCCAGCGGGCTGCGGGCGGCCGAGCTCACGCCAATGCCGCGCAGCTTGCCGGCCTGGATCTGGTTCATCGCCAGCGCCGGTGGCAGCATCGAGAGCTGCAGATCGCCGCCCTGGATGCCGTTGAACACCTGCGGGTAGCCAGGATAGGGGATGTGCTCGGGCTTGATCTTGGCGCGGCTCTTGAGCAGCTCCATGCCCAGGTGGCCGATGGTGCCCACGCCGGGTGAGCCATAGCTCCAGCTGCTGCCCGCCTGGGTGGCGGCTTCGAAGAAGGCCTTGCCCTCAGGCGCCTTGGCTGGCGCCACCAGCACCAGCGGGGCCACGCCAATCAGGCCGACGGGCTGCAGATCGGTCAGCGGGTCGTAGCGGATCGCGGGGTTGAGCAGCTTGGCAATCGTCATATTGCCGTTGATCATCACGCTGAAGGTGTAGCCATCGGTCGCGCGCGCCACGTACTCGGCGGCGATGTTGCCGCCGGCCCCGACCTTGTTCTCGACGATGATCGGCTGGCCCAGGGCCTTTTCCAGCGGCTCGGCCAACGCGCGGGCGGTCAGGTCAGGTGAAGATCCCGCCGGAAAGCCCACGATCAGGTGCAGGGGTTTGCTCGGCCAGTTGTCCGCAGCCAGGGCGCCGGTGCTGGCGAGGGTGGCCAAGGTGGCTGCCACCAGGCAGCGGCGGGACAGGGAAAAATGCATAAAAGCTCCAGATTCGCATGGCTGCCCGCATGGGTGGAGGTTTATCCGTCTGTACGTCCGCCGGGCTCATACGGGCCATAAAAAAGCGCACAGGCCAGAAGGCATGTGCGCTTTGATTATCGCCAATTGCGATGCGGGTGTGTGCTGCGATAGCAGATCGTTGCAATACGGCTTAAGCGTACTCGGCCAAGGCCTTGCGCATTTTCTTCATGGCAGCCGATTCGATCTGGCGAATCCGCTCGGCGCTGACGCCATACACCGCAGCCAGGTCGTGCAAGGTCATGCCGCCCGAGCCATCGTCGTTCACCTTGAGCCAGCGCTCTTCCACAATGTGGCGGCTGCGCTCGTCCAGGGTGGCCAGCGCTTCCTGAATGCCATCGGTGGCCAGGTAGTCGCGCTGACGCGATTCGATCATCGCGGTGGGCTCGTGCGATGCATCGGCCAGATAAGCGATCGGGCCATAGGCCTGCTCGCCGTCATCGGAGGGGCTCGGATCGAGCAGCACATCGCCGCCCGACAAGCGGGTTTCCATCTCGATCACATCTTCGCGCTTGACATTCAGGTGCGCGGCCATTGCGTCGATTTCGCTCTCGGAGAGCGTCTCGCGCTGCATCGCGCCGTCTTCCATGCCCGCTTCTGCCTTGAAGCCCTGCTTCATCGAGCGCAGGTTGAAGAACAGCTTGCGCTGGCTCTTGGTGGTGGCCACCTTGACCATGCGCCAGTTCTTCAGGATGTATTCGTGGATCTCGGCCTTGATCCAGTGCATGGCGTAGCTGACCAGGCGCACGCCCTGGTCCGGGTCAAAGCGCTTGACGGCCTTCATCAGACCGACATTGCCTTCCTGGATCAGATCGCCATGCGGCAGGCCGTAGCCCATGTACTGGCGGGCGATGGATACCACCAGGCGCAGGTGCGAGAGCACCAGACGGCCGGCGGCCTCGACATCACCGTTTTCCTTGAGTTTTTTCGCATAGCCCAGCTCTTCCTCGGGGGTGAGCATGGGGATGCGGTTGACCGCAGTGATGTACGCGTCCAGATTGCCCAGGGGTGGTACCAACGACCATGGGTTTGCAGGAGCCAATGCGGTAGAAATGGTGGCGGCTCCAGAATGAGTTGTCACGCTAGAAGTCCTTTCGTCTATGCGATACATAGTAACACCGGTAGGAGTCCCTTGATGCTGTGGGAGTTCCCATGCTGCGGTGCAGTAATCTCGGGTTTAAGTTTCAACTAAGAATGGCGGGGATTGGCGCCGATAAAGAATAGCTTGCTCCTGATTTTGATGCTATTTACATTTCTTTATCGTGGCCATAGCGGCTGGCAGGGCGCTGTCTGACACCTCTTTCCGCTTTCAGGGCAGTTGGAGTGGGAAGTCTGTGGATAAGTTCCGTGCAGGGAACTAAAAAATCTGGATATATTCTCAGTGTTTTTACGCTGTAGAGCAGCCTTTGAACTGCAGCGTGTTTGATAAAAATCATGGAGTTGAATGATGCATCCCTTGGCCATGAACCCCGGCCCCGCCGGCCACTACCTGGTGGCATGGGCGAGCACGACGGTAGACAGTGAGGCCGCGGCCCATGCGCTGGCCCAGGCGGGCGTGCAGGCCCGCTTGGCGGCCTGCGCCCAGGTCGAGAAAATCCATTCGCACTACTGGTGGGACGGTCAGTTGCAGCAGGCCGATGAATGGCGCATTACCTGGAAGACCACGCCTCCCAGCCTGCCGGCCTTGCAGCGTTTGCTGCTGCCGCTGCACCCCTATGCGCTGCCGCAGTGGCTATGGGGTGAGAGCGCGGCCAGCCCCGCCTATGCGGCTTGGGTCGCGGCGGAAGTGGGCGCTGCGCTGCAGGTGTGAAGGGCTACGGCGTCTGGTCAGCCCGATCAGACGGGCAGCACAGCCACGCCTTGGGCGCCGAGCGCTGCCAAGGCCTCGGTGTTGGCGGGGTGGGCATTGGTGATCAGGGTCTGCTGGGCGGGTGGGCAGGCGACGGCGTAGCGGCTGCGCAGCCCTATCTTGCTGTAGTCGGCCAGCACCAGCATGGACGAAGACTGCTCGGCCATGGCGCTGGCCAGGCTGGCCTCATGCTCGTTGCCAAAGGTCACGCCATCCTCGGCGCTGATGCCCACCGGCGAGAGCAGGGTGACATCGGCGCGGTAGCGGCGGATCTCGTTGAGGGTGACCTCGCCATAGGTGCAGGGGATCTCGGGGTTGGTATCGCCGCCCAGCAGCACCACGCGCATGCGGTTGGCCGTGCCAGCGGGCGCCTGGGTGCCAGCGAGCTTGAGGGCGACGGTGATGGAGTTGGTGACCACGACCAGGCGGCTGATCAAGCTGAGCTCTTCGGCCAGGATGGCGGTGGTGGTACCGGCATCGATAAACACCATCTGGCCCGGTTGCAGGCGTTTGATCGCTGCCTTGGCGATGGCGCGCTTCTCGGCCACGCGCAGCGCCTGGCGTTGCACAAAAGGGGGCTCGTCCTGCGTGACGCGGGCGACGCCACCGTGCACCCGCCGCACCAGGCCCATGGATTCGAGCGCCAGCAAATCCTGGCGTACCGTTTCGCGGGAGACCTGCATGTCCTGGATGAGTCGGTCGGTGCTGAGCCGGTCGATCGAGGCGAGCAGCGACTGGATACGGACAAAGCGGTCTTCTTGCAGCATGGATGCGTTTCCTTCAAAGGCAGGCCGGCAGCGCGGCCAGCGCTATTTTGCAGTAACGGCCTTGACGGCCGTGTGTAATCAAAAAGGGCCCCTGCAAGACCCATGCCCAAGGGCAGAAGGTGGTGCAGAGGGCCCGGAGGCTGCCAATCAGCGTTGACGACGCGCGAGCGCAGCGCCTGCCATCAGCAGCATCGACACCAGCAGCAGGGCCAGCGGCTGGTTGGTGGGCACGGGCGTTGCCGCTTGCGATGGCGGCACCACCACATCGGCAGGCACGGCGACCAGCACCGGATCGACGATGGCGCCGTTCACCAGGCCGTCTTCGTCGAGCGGGCCGCCGTCGGTCACGGTATAGCGCACCACGCCGCCGGCCATGCTGGCGCCGGCGATCTCGCTGACCTGGCGCTTGCCGTCAGCTGCGGTGTGCACCTTCATCACGCGGCTGTTGGCGGGCAGGCCGGCGGGCACCTCCAGGCGGACCTGGGCGCTGAAGCCTTCATGGGCGCAGCCCGAGAGTGTGAAGGACAGCAGACCGGTGGCGGCTTTCAGGCCGGCGGGCAGCAGGCCCGCAGGCACGGCGCTGACGCTGGCGTTGGACTGGTCGCAGCGGGTGGCGGCCTGGATGTTCAGGGCCATCGCGGGCAGGTTGCCGCCGGGCGTGGGCAGCTGGGTGTCGATCAGGTCTTGCAGGGGTGGCTCGGGTTCAGGCGCAGGGTTGCCCAGCTCGAAGGAGCCGGTGGCGCTCCAGCCGGACCAGTTCAGGTGCGTATCGCGCACCCGCACACGCCAGTACCAGCGCTCATCCTGGCCCAGCTGCAGCACCTGCGGGGCCTGGCCCTGGAAAGGGTCCCAGACCGAGCCCTTGCTGCCATCGGCCTTGGCCAGCTGCGCGTAGCACTGGCGGCCGCCCTGGCGCTCAGCGCCGCTGTCACCATCCTGATCCCACTTGTAGCCGCAGCTCCAGCGGTCACGCAGGCTGTTGCCGCCGGCAATGATGGCGCCGGTCAGCTTGCCGCGCGTCGTGCCCGCATCCACATTCGGGTAGACACGCTTGGGGTTGGCCAGCAGCTGGCCCAGCGGCAAGGTCGCAATATCGGCATCCTTTTGCGTGTTGACGCGCACACCGTTCAGGTAGGTCCAGTTCTCGCTGCGGGTGTCGTTGCCCCAGACGTCGTAGACCGGTTGGCCAGCGGCAAACTGCGGGTCCTTGGAGACCTGCCATTGCGCTTCATAGAGCGCCGGGCCTGCGCCTGTGCGGTAGGCGAGCTTCAGGCTGGCAGGGTCGACCTGGCCGAGCTGGGCCTGGACCAGTTCCGGCTTGAGGGACCAGGCCTGGCTGGTGATGGCGATGCTGTCGTCTGGCGTGCTGCTGGTGTTGGAGCCGCTCAGGTCGTAGCGCTTCCAGGTCAGGGCGGGGGTGGCGCTGCCAAAGCTGGCTTCCAAGGTGCCGTAGCCAAAGCTGAGCTTGGTGTTGGCGATGACGTCCAGGTCGCTGTCGTCGTCTTGCTTGGCGCCTTCCAGTGTGCCGCTGCCCGAGGCCACATTCAGCCAGAGGTGGCGGCTGTTCATCGAATTGCCGCGCTCATAGAAGTGCACATGGCCGTTCAAGTTGGCGGTGATGGCGCCGGTCGTGCGGCCATAGTCTTCCATCTGGGAGATGAAGTCGCAGGTGGCCATCACCTCGCCCTGGCGCCATTTCTCGCTCAGGCAAGGGTGGTGGTTGAGCAGCACCATATAGGGCTTCTTGTCCACACGGGTCTGGGCCATCAGGCCGGTAAACCAGTTCAGGTGCTCTTGCATGTAGTCGGCGCGGAACAGGCCCCGGCCGTTGTCATAGCCGGTCCAGCCACCGGTGTTGTGCATGGCCGAGGCGGGGTTGAAATCGCTGCCGACAATGCGCATGCCCAGGTAGTCCAGCTGGTACCAGTGCAGCGGGTGTTTTTCCGAGCCATTGGCGGGCATGCGGTTGAAGTACTTGCGGTAGGTCTTGGCCCAGCTTTTCTCGCTGCCGGCGCTGGCCTGCTCGCCGCCAAAGTACTCGTGGTTGCCGGGCGAGGGGATCAGCGGCACATAGGCCGTGATGGCGGCGAGCGGGCCGAAGAACTGGTCTTTCCAGTTGCTGCGTGTACCGCCCGAGCCGACCAGGTCGCCGGGCACCATGAAGCCAGCCAGGCTTTGCGCGCACTGGGCAGCAGAGCCCGCGCAGTCGTTGTTGATCACGCCCTGGGTGATGTTCTTGAGGCGGTTGGCCAGGCCATCCTGGGTGTCCGAGACCACGGCGAACTTGGCGCTGGCAACGCCATCGCTCTCGCGTGGCCAGGTCTTGAACTGGAAGGGGCCGGCCAGCTTGGGCGCTGCGCTGGTGCCAGTGACCACGGCGTACTCATAGAGCGTGTTCGATTGCAGGCCGGCGATATCGGCAAAGAAGATGCTGCTGTCGGCAAAGTCACCCACTGGGTTGATGGCGGGCGCCAAGGTGTAAGGCCCGCTGCTGCCGGCCAGGCGCCACCAGATGGTGGGGGCCGACTCGCTGGTCTCCAGCATCACGGCCATGTGGTCGGGGCCGGGGTTTTGCAAGGTCGGGCCCACGGTCAGCGCCGGTGCATTGGCGGTGCTGGGCAGCTTGGCGGGGTCAAAGGGCTTGGGCGGTTCGCTGCTGGTTTGCGTCAGCACCACGTCATCGAGGCCCCAGTACCAGTTGTTGTCGGTGTTCAGGTAGCTAAAGCGCAGGCTGACTTTTTTGGCGCCGGCCGGGGCACTGAAGGCCAGGCTCTCGGTCTGGTTCAGGCGCGAGGCACTGGTCTCATGCAGCAGGGTCTGCACGGAGCTGTCATCAAACACGGCCTCGACCTTGATGCTTTCCTTCTTGGTACCACCCATCTGGAAATGGCTGAGAAAGCCCAGCGCGTAGCTGCCGCCGCCCAGCACCGCAATGCTGGGGCTTTCCATCACGGTGTTGAAGAACAGACCGCTGTTGGGCCGCAGGCCATCGGATTCGGCCACCGCGATCTTGCCGCTGGCCTTGGTCAGCTTGGCGCGCTCCCCTCCCGAGACCTGGGCGGTCCAGTAAGCGGGCGTGACAAACTTCCAGCCCAGCCAGGGCAGTTTGGCGGCGGTGGAGCGGCCACTGGTGGCCACCGTCTCGGCGTTCTCCAGGCGCAGCGTCCAGCCGGCCGGGCCTGTCGTGCCCAGGCCGGCAGGTGCGTCTGCGCCCGCCGCATCAAAGTTCTCGCTAAAGACCACCGTTTGGGCCAGGGCCAGTCCGCTGACTGCCCAGAGCCCGGCGGCACACAGCTGCCGCAAGCTTGCTATTTTCATGAAACCTCCTGCCGTCAAGGCCGATGTGGTGAATGCATGTTTTCACCAGGAAGTGCAAAAAATAACAAGATTGCATGAAACTACAATGACGCGGGCGCAAAAAAAGCCCTGCGCCAGAGGGCAGGGCTTGGAACTGCGACGGGGCTGCTGGGCGTTCAGGCCAGCAGCGCCTGGGCAAACTCCTTGGCGCTGAAGGTCTCGAGGTCTTCGACCTTTTCACCCACACCGATGAAGTACACGGGGATCGGGCGCTCCTGTGCGATGGCCGCCAGCACGCCGCCCTTGGCCGTGCCGTCGAGCTTGGTGACGATGAGGCCCGTCAGCTGCAATGCATCGTCAAAGGCGCGCACCTGGTTGAGCGCGTTCTGGCCGGTGTTGCCATCGATCACCAGCAGCACTTCGTGCGGCGCACTGCCATCGGCCTTGGTGACAACGCGCTTGATCTTCTTGAGCTCTTCCATCAGGTGCAGCTGGGTGGGCAGGCGCCCGGCGGTATCCACCAGCACGACGTCCTTGCCCCGGGCCTTGCCGGCGGTCACCGCATCAAAGCTGACGGCCGCCGGGTCGCCGCCTTCCTGGCTGATGATCTCGACCGTGTTGCGGGTGGCCCAGACGCCCAGCTGCTCACGCGCCGCAGCGCGGAAGGTGTCGGCCGCCGCCAGCAGCACGCTCTGGCCGGCATCGGCCAGGTGCTTGGTCAGCTTGCCGATCGAGGTGGTCTTGCCAGCGCCATTGACACCGGCCACCATGATGACCGTGGGGCTGTGCTCGCCAATGACCAGCGGTTTCTCCAGTGGCGCGAGCAGATCGGCGAGCGCGCTGGCCAGCAGGTCCTTGACAGCGGCGGGGTCGGTGGTCTTGCTGTCCTTGACGCGCTGCTTGAGGTCATCGAGCAGATGCTGGGTTGCCTTGACGCCGGTATCGGCCATCAAGAGCGCCTCTTCGAGCTCTTCGTAGAGCTGCTCGTCGATCTTGGTGCCGGTGAAGACCGTCGCAATGCTGGAGCCGGTTTTGCGCAAACCGCTCTTCAAGCGGTTCATCCAGCTATCGCGGCTGCCTGCGGGCTCGGGTGCTATAGTGATAGGAGCTACCGGCGCCTGCGGGGCTTGTGTAACTGGGTTTTTCGTGACCGTTTCTGCAGCCGTGGGCGCCGGGGCTGCGGCCTTGCCACCCATGCCCAGGCCACGCAGCCAGCCCGTCTTGGCGGGCTCTGCGGCCACAGGGGGGGTCGGGGTCACCGGCGCGCTGGGCACCTGGGGTGCGGGCGGCGGGACATCAGCCGCTGGAGCGGGCGCAGGCGCTGGCTCGGCGGCGGAAGGGCTGGGGGCTGCGTCGGCAGCGGGAGATTTTTTCTTGAAAAAACTGAACATTGTGCGCTACGTAGAATCAGCCTATTTTATGAAACGTTCCACCATTTTGCTGGCCTTGATGGCCTCCCTGGGCGCTGGGGCTTCTCCAGCCTGGGCTGCATCGCCTGTGCCCACCACTGCCATCGCCTCCAATTCTGCTGGTGCCCAGCAGTTCCAACTGTCCAATGGCATGGGCCTGATCGTACAGCCTGACAAGCGCGCGCCCACGGCGGTGCACATGGTCTGGGTGCGCGTGGGCTCGATGGACGAGGTCGACGGCCGCTCGGGCCTGGCCCATGCGCTCGAGCACATGATGTTCAAGGGTACGGCCACTGTGGCGCCCGGCGATTTCTCGCGCAAGGTCGCAGCGCTCGGCGGGCAGGACAATGCCTTTACCAACCGCGACTACACCGGCTACTACCAGCAAATTCCTTCGGGCAAGCTCGAAGAGGTGATGCGCCTGGAGTCGGACCGCTTTGCCAACAACCAGTGGCCCGACAGCGAGTTCAAGAAAGAGATCGAGGTCATCAAGGAAGAGCGGCGCATGCGCACCGATGACAACCCGCGCGCCAGCCTGATGGAGCAGCTCAATGCCGCGACCTGGCAGGCCTCGCCCTACCACCGCCCGGTGATTGGCTGGATGGGCGACCTCGACTCCATGCACCCCGATGACGCCCGTGCCTTCCACAAGGCCTGGTATGTGCCGGAGAACGCCGTGGTGGTGGTCGCTGGCGATGTGGATGTGGACAAGGTGCGCGAGCTGGCCGAGAAATACTACGGCAGCATTCCAGCGCGCGCCTTGCCCGAGCGCAAGCCCCGGCCCGAGCCGCTGCAAAAGGGCGAGCGCCGGCTCGACTACAAGGCGCCTGCCGAGCAGGCCTATGTGGTGATGAGCTTCAAGGTGCCCGACCTGCGCAACCTGGTCGAGCCCAAGGACAGCGACAAGGATGCGATGGCGCTGTTGATGCTGGGCTCTGTGCTCAGTGGCTATGACGGCGCGCGCCTGGACCGCCAGCTGACCCAGGGCCCCGGCCGCGTGGCCGATGCCACCTTCAGCGGTGCCAGCGTGGTCAACCGGGGGCCATCGACCTTCTTGCTGGGCGGTGTGCCGTCGCAAGGCAAGACCGCCAAGGAGGTCGAGGCGGCCTTGCGTGCCGAGGTGGCGCGCGTGGCCAAGGAAGGCGTGGGCGAGGCCGAACTGGAGCGGGTGCGCACGCAGTGGCAGGCCTCTACCGTCTATGAGCGTGACTCGGTCTTTGGCCAGGCCAATGACCTGGGCTCCAACTGGGTGCTGGGCTTGCCACTCGATGCCAACGACAAGCTGCTGGCGCTGATGAAAACGGTGACGGCCGCGCAGGTGCAGTCGGTGGCTGCGCGCTATTTTGGCGATGACCAGATGACGGTGGCGACCCTGGTGCCCCAGCCGCTGACCGATGCCGACCGCGCCGCGCAAAAGCGCAGCGGTGCCGCGACCAAGGACGGGGCGGTGCACTGAGCACCACCTCGCGGCGGATGCGCGGCTTGGCGCACCCGCCAACGATTGTTTTTACCAGGGCCTGCCGCAGATGGCAGCGGGCCCTGGCTAGCAGAGATACCCATGCGAACCTCTTTTTGCAAAACACTGGTCGGCGGCGCAGCCGCCTTGCTGGCCTCCCATTCGGCCTGGGCCTTGCTGCCCATCGAGCATTGGACGCAGGACAGCGGCGCCCAGGTCTGGCTGGTCAACAGCCCCACGATCCCGATGGTGGATGTGCAACTGAACTTTGATGCCGGCAGCCGGCGCGACCCGGCGGACCAGGCAGGCCTGGCCAGTGCGGCGGCCATGATGGCCTCCAAGGGCGTCAAGGCCCAGGGCAGTGCGCCTGCGCTCGACGAAAACGCCGTTGGCGAAGCCTGGGCCGATCTGGGTGCCAGCTTTGGTGCTGGTGCCAGCAGCGATGCGCTGACCTTTTCGTTGCGCTCGCTGACCGATAGCAGCCTGCTGGGCCGCGCCGCTGACCTGGCGGCGCGCCAGATGGCCCAGCCCAGCTATGACGATGCCGTCTGGCAACGCGAGCGCGAGCGCTGGAATGCCGCGATCAAGGAGGGCAATACGCGCCCAGCGGTGGTGGCGGGCCGCGCCTTCAACCAGGCCGTGTTTGGCAGCCACCCTTACGGGCAGCGTGCCACCGAAGAAACCCTGGCCCGGATCAGCCCGGCGCTGATGCAGCAGTACCTGGCGCGCTCGGTCGATGCCTGCCGCGCCAAGGTGACGCTGGTGGGCGCGCTGGACAAGGCCCAGGCCGATGCACTGGTCAAGCGCCTGCTGGCCCAGGTGCCGGCCACGCCCAAGGCGCAGTGCGCGGCGCCCTCCGAGGTGCCGGCCGTGCAGCCGCTGGCCAAGGCCGATGACATCCAGATCGCGTTTGACTCGGCCCAGGCCCAGGTGCTGCTGGGCCAGCCCGGCATCCGCCGCGCCGATCCGGATTTTCTGGCCGTGCTGGTGGGCAACCATATTCTGGGCGGCGGCGGATTCGCGTCGCGCCTGATGGAAGAGGTGCGTGAAAAGCGCGGCCTGGTGTATGGCGTGTACTCGTCGTTCAACCCGGGGCTGGATGCGGGCGCGTTCCAGATCGGTTTGCAGACCCGGCCTGACCAGGCAGCCGAGGCGCTCAAGGTGACGCGCGAGGTGCTGAGCGATTTCATCGCCAAGGGCCCCACCGCCGAGGAGCTGCGCGATGCCAAGGACAACCTGATTGGCGGCTTTGCGCTGCGCGTGGACAGCAACGCCAAACTCTTGGGCAATGTGACCAATATCGCCTGGAATGGCCTGCCGCTGGACTACCTGGACCACTGGACGGACCGGGTCGAAGCCCTCAGCGCCGACGATGTGCGCAAGGCCATGGCGCGCATGGTGCAGCCCGACAAGCAAGTGACCGTGGTCTTGGGAGCAAAACCATAATGGGACGCAGTGCCATCAAAAGCGAGGGCGCGTTGCGCGCCCTGGTGCAAAAAGCAGCCGCTGCGGCCGAGGCCGTGCCTGACGCGGCGCCCGCCCGCAAGCGCGGCACGACCGGCAACACCGGCAATGCCGCCCGCGTGGCAGCGTCCGCTGCCGGCGAGATCCGCATCATTGGCGGCCAGTGGCGCCGCACCAAGCTGGCGGTGCTGACCCGCCCCGATCTGCGGCCCACGCCCGACCGGGTGCGCGAGACCTTGTTCAACTGGCTGGGCCAGGACCTGGCCGGCTGGCGCTGCCTTGATGCCTTTGCCGGTACCGGTGCGCTGGGGCTGGAGGCCGCATCGCGCAACGCGACCCAGGTGCGCATGGTCGAGTCCGATGTGCAGCTGGCCGCGCAGATCAAGCAGCTGGCGCAGAAGCTGGGTGCCACGCAGGTGGAGGTGAGCCGGGGCGATGCGCTGGCTGCGCTGCAGGCCTACACCGCGCACTGGGACCTGGTCTTTCTGGACCCGCCGTTCTCCGGCCAGCTGTTTGTGCCAGCGCTCAAGGCGGCGCAGGCGGCGGTGACGGCGCAGGGCTTTATCTACCTCGAAGCGCCCGAAGCCTGGAGCGACGAGGCCCTGGCCGAGCTGGGCCTGGTGCGCCACCGCTACCTGAAGGCGGGCGCCGTGCATGCGCACTTGCTCAAGAAGGCGGAGGCCGCAGCCGACTGAACGGGAATGCCTTCCCGCTGGCGGGGTGGTGGCAGAAATGGTTTATGCTGCGCTGCAATGCGCCAGGAGACTGGCACAACGATGATGCTTTGCAGGAGACAGACATGACACTGGCCATCTACCCAGGCACCTTTGATCCCATGACCCTGGGCCACGAAGACGTGGTGCGCAGGGCTTACCAGTTGTTTGGCAATGTGATTGTGGCCGTGGCCGAAGGCCACCACAAAAAGACCATGTTCTCGCTCAAGGAGCGCATGGACATGGCGCGCGAAGCGGTCAAGCACTACCCCAGCGTGCGGGTCGAGAGCTATTCGGGCCTGCTGCGTGATTTTGTTGTCGCGCAAGGCGGCAATGCGATTGTGCGTGGTCTGCGTGCGGTCACCGACTTTGACTACGAGTTCCAGCTCGCTGGCATGAACCGCTCGCTGATGCCCGATGTGGAAGCCGTGTTCCTGACGCCCAGCACCCGCTACCAGTTCATCAGCAGCACCTTTGTGCGCGAGATCGCGATGCTCAGCGGCGAGGTCGACAAGTTTGTCTCGCCCTATGTCGCGCAGGAGCTGCAGCGCAAGGTGGCGCAGCGCCGGGCCGAAGAGGCCTGATGTCGGCGCGCAGCCGCTCAGTGCTGGTGCATCACCGGTGGGCGGCCACTCTCGAGCGGGTGGGGCCGCCGCACGATGTCATGTACATAGCGCAGCTTTTGCAGCGCCCCGGCCGATAGCGCAAATGGGTAGGCATCCTGCTGGCCCAAACTGCGGTTGAGGCTGTTGAGCAGCAAGGTCACCGGCACCCACTGTGCGACCATGTCTTCAAAGCGCGGAGGCGGCCGGACAAAGGGGTCGCTGATGGTGACCGAGGGGCGGCCTTCGGCCATCGTCAGATCGGTTTGGTAGCTGGCTGCAGTTTCCAGCATGTCGACCATATGCAGATAGTGGGCCCAGGATTCGGCCCAGTCTTCCCAGGGGTGCGCGCTCGCATAGGCGCTGACGAATTGCGCACTCCACTGCGAGTAACCCGGCGGGTTGGCATAGTAGTCTTGCAGCGCCTGCGCATAGCTTTGGCGCTCATCGCCAAAGAGCTGGCGAAAGCTGTCGAGCTCGCCGCCATCGCGCACCAGCTTGTCCCAGAAGAAATGGCCCGACTCATGGCGCAGATGGCCCAGCAAGGTGCGGTAGGGCTCGTGCAGGGCTACACGGCGGCGCACGCGCTCGTCATCGTCGGCCTCTGCGATGTTGATGGTGATGAGCCCATCGGCATGGCCGGTGATCACCGGCTGGTCGGGCACATCGGCGAGGAACTGGTAGTGGGGCGTCCAGCTCGGCTGATCGGGGTGCAGCCCCAGGCGCGCCAACGTAACGTAGAGGCGCCGCTTGGCGCTCTCCAGCTTTTGCCAGCGCAAGGTGTTGCCCGCGACCGAGAGATCGGGCAGCACCAGTGTCTGGCGGCAAGAGCTGCAAAGGTGGTTGGACTCGCCGGCCGGAATCGCAAAATTGCAGGCCTGGTACTGGTCGCGGTTGGCGCACATGCGGTAGCACTGGCTGCTGTAGGTCGCCTTGGAGGGAATGCGTTGCCACAAGGGGGCTGGCTCGCCGGCCGCAGGTGCTATACCGTCCGCCTTCACTGCTGCCATGGCCCCGACGTCGTCGCAGTCGGGCAGGTAGGCGAGCGTGGCGCCGCAATTGACGCAGTGCACGCTCTCAAAAAAAACCAGGTGACCGCATTGGTCGCAGTGGAAAAGACGCATCAATCAAGCTTAACGCATCGCTGCGCAATTGACCATGGCTCCCAGGTCGGACGAGGCCTGCTTTCAGGGACGAAAAAAAACCAGCTGGCATGCACCAGCTGGTTTTTGGTGAGTCAGGCTCGCGCAGCTTATTGCTTGACGATCAGGCTGTTGCGCACTTCGGTCACGCCCTTGACGCCGCGAGCGATCTGACCGGCACGGTCCTTTTCCATTTGCGACTTGGCAAAACCGGACAGCTGAACAATGCCGCCGTCCATGGTCTTGACATTGATGGAGCTGGCCGAGGTTTCCTTGTCTTCAGCCAGCTTGGCCTTGACAGCGGTGGTCACAGCGGAGCCATCGATGTATTCACCCACGGTTTCTTGCTTGCGAGCCACGGAGCAGCCAGTGGCCATCACCAGGGTTGCACCAGCAAAAGCAGCGATAGCGATAGTACGGGAGAGTTTCATTTTTGTTTCCTCGCAAAGTGTTGTTAGGGTGCTTGAAAATCGATCGGCATCTGCACCGCACTTATCCGTTGTATGCCGATAGATGCTTGAAAATCAGTCGCGACGGCGGGTTGCCATGATGACCAGGGTTGCCAAGGCGGCACCTGCTGCCATCGCAATCGCCATCGACTTGCCCGGTTGGTCGGAGACGTACTCGTTGGCACGCTCCTGGGCACGGTAGAACTGCTCACGGGCACGGTGCGAAGAGTCAGCCGCCAGGCCAATGCCGCGCTCAGCCCAGTCCTGTGCACGGGAGGCAATGTGATCGATGGAATGGTTCTTTTCATGGCCGTATTCATCGATGGCACGCTCGGCCTTGTTGGCCGCAGACTTCACGGCACGGCGCGTGTGGCCCACCGCCTTTTCAGCGCCATCGAGCACGTCGTTGGCGGTGTCTTCCACTTTGTCCACAGCGTCCTTGGCAATTTTTTCGGTATCCATGAAATAGCCTCTTTCTATGATGTTCAATGAAGATCTTGCAGTGTACGTTGACCTGCGCGTACCAGATAAATGTATCGTGTGGTGAGCACAGGTTCAAGGGTTGTCAAAGTGCTACTTCTTCAACAATCCCATCAGGAACGATGCGACAGCCAGCACGATAAAAATCACAAACAGGATCTTGGCAATGCCGACCGCACTGGCCGCGATACCACCGAAGCCGAAGACGGCGGCAATCAGTGCGATGACCAGGAAGACAACAGCGTAATGCAGCATATTTTTCTCCTCATGTTGTTTGCTGTGCAAGAAGGTGCGAGCAATGACTGCATTCTGGCCGCTGCCCGCATGCAGCCTTGCCAGTAGGTGCGAAGAACAGGTGTAGGACAGCTCCCGCGATGCGCTGATGCGCAGGGGCTGAGGCGCTGTTTGACAGGCGCGCAGCAAGTGCAGCGCGCGAAGTTTTGCGCGCTGCCTGGGGTGCTTGCTGTGTGGGAGGGGAGGGGTGGGCAGAGAGGCTGCGGAGCGCAGCCTGCGCCCCTTTAGTTCTGCGGCAGATTGGCCGAGATGGTGGTGCCTTGCTGCGGGGCAGAGGCGATGTGCAGCCGCCCGCCGCTCGCCTCAATGCGGTGGCGCATGCCGGCCAGGCCGTGCGAGTTCGGATGGGCCTGGCTGGGGTTGAAGCCGACGCCGTCATCGCGCACCTGCACGAACACATGCTTGGGGTGGCTTTGCAGGCTGATGAGCACATTGCGCGCCTGCGCGTACTTGCCGATATTGGTGAGCGACTCCTGGATCAGGCGGTAGATGCTCAGCTGCATCGCCTCGGGCACATTGATCTGCTCCAGACTCAGCTCGACGGCCACATTGCTGCTTTCGGAAAACTCCTTGGCCAGGATCTCCAGCGAGGCCGTCAGGCCCAGGTTGGACAGCGACGAGGGGCGCAGGTTTTCGATGATGCGGCGCTTGAGCGCGATGCCGCTGTTGAGCGTCTCGATCAGGTGCTTGATGCGCTCCTGTACATCGGGTGCAGCCATGTCGATCTTGGATTTGAGCCGTGCCACATCGAGCTTGGCCGTGGTCAGCAAGGCGCCCAGCTCGTCGTGCAATTCGCGCGCCAGGTGGGCGCGTTCGTCTTCGCGCACCTGCTGCAAGTGGGTGGCCAGCTCGCCCAAGGTGGCGGTGCGCTGGCGCACCTGCTTTTCGAGCTGGTCGCGCTCGTCTTCCAGCATGCGCTGCTCGCGCAGCATCAGGCCAGTGAGGCGGTTGGACTGGCGCAGGTAGAGATAGAACGCGAGCAGGCCCACGATGCTGACGATGGCAATGCCCAGGCGCGCGAGGGTCAGGGACTTGAGAATCTCGGCCTCGTTGTGCATGCGCCGCTCGTTGCTGTGGATCACCAGCTCGTTGCTGAGCCTGCGCATGTTCTCCATCGTGGCCTTGGCTTCCGGGCTTTTGACCAGGAAACGCCAGGCCTCATCGAGGCCCTGGCGGCGCAGTGCAATGCTGGTGTCCATCTGGCTCAGGCGCTTGGCCACTTCACGGCCGAGCATCGACGAGGTCTGCAGGTCTTCGGGGAAGACGCTGTAGATGGCACGCAGCTCATCGACGGCGTTGTTGACGTTGGTGCAGGCCTGCTGGTAGGCCGACAGATTGCTGTCCTCGCCGCTCAGCAGATAGCCGCGCGCATGGGTTTCCGCATCCACGACCTGCTGCATCAGCTTGTCCAAGGTGGTGCGGGTCTGGTAGGTGACCGTGAGGTTCTGCAGCGAATCGTGCGAGCGGTAGTAACCAGCTTCGTTGATGCCGATCAGCACGGCAGCGGCCAAAAAGGCGGCTGGCAAACTGATGGCCCATTTGCGCAAGCGAGACCAACGCATGGAGCTTCCTTTTTTGATGGTATTTGGTTTATGCGAGTGATAATAGAGCAAACTTCGGGCAGCGCCTGCATTGGGCCGGTGCTGCAGTTTGCGCTGCATGAGGGGATATATGATTAAAGTTGGTATCGTCGATGACCACGCGATTGTGCGCTCGGGCCTCAAGCAATTTCTGGCCGAGCATGTCGACCTGCGCGTCGTGGGGGAGGCGGCCAACGGCCGTGAAGCCATCGACCTGGTGCGCAAGGAAGAGATCGACGTGCTGATCATGGACCTGTCCATGCCCGGCCAAAGCGGCATCGATGCGCTGGCCATGCTGCGTGCCAAGGCGCCCGATATGGGCATTCTGATCCTGAGCGGCTACCCCGAGGCCCATTACGCGATCAACCTGATCCGCCAGGGCGCCAGCGGCTACCTGAACAAGGAATGCGACCCGTCCGAGATTGTCGAGGCGCTGCGCACCATCTCGCTGGGCAAGCGCTACCTGACGCCGGCCGTGGCCGATCTGCTGGCCCAGCAGCTGCACCGCAAGGAAGACGCACCGCCGCACGAGCAGCTCTCGGAGCGCGAATTTCAGGTGTTTTTGAAGCTGGCCAAGGGCGAGACGGCCGGCAATATCGCCGACCAGCTGTCGCTCAGCGTCAAGACCGTGAGCACCTACCGTACGCGTTTGATGGAAAAGATGGGCCTGGCATCGAACAGCGACCTGACCTACTACGCGCTGAAAAATGGCTTGATTGACTGAGCGAGCGAACCTCTGCAAAACCAGCGGCCTACCCGGGCCGCTTTTTTGTGGTTGCCTGCGGGGCAACATGGGGGCGCTCACTGCAGCTGTGATGTGCGCTCCACGCAGTAGTCGATCAGCGCGTCGATGTCTTCGGACTTGTCGAACACCCGGTTGGCGCCCAGCTGGGCGCAGCGCTCGCGCATGCTCGGCGTGGCGTAGTTGCTGAGAATGACCAGATGCTGGTGCGGCGCGCGTTCCTGGAGCTTTTCCAGCACGCCCAAGCCGCTGCCTTCGAGCAGGAAGATGTCGACCACCGCCAGATCCCAGTCCGTCGAAGGATTGCTGAGCCAGCTGGTAGCGTCAGATTCGGTGCTGGCATGCCCCACGGTTTCCACCTGGGCCAGGTCTTCCAACGTGGCTATCAGGTTGTCGCGGATGGTCTTGTTGTCTTCAACCAGATAAGTTTTCAAACGGCGATGCATATACGGCTACACGGGTGTGTCTTACCGTAACAATGATAGCAACAAGCCATGCGCACGCCGTCGGTCTGAAAGGATGGCGTAAGTAGGACAAGACCTCGTAGGTGTATTTTTTATCTATTATTCTATATAAAAAACAAATAACAATGCACTAAATCAAGAGTGTTGCTGGCCGGTCGTGCTCCATTCCATGTCCGTGAGCTTGAGCATCATCAGCCAGCCGTCGAGGCTGCGGCCAATGCCGGCAATGAGCTTGAGCGCCTCTGTATCAAGCGTGTTGCTGGCCGCAGACGGGGCACTGGGGGTTGCGGCTGATCCGCATCGTGCTCCATTCCATGTCCTTGAGCTCGAGCATCATCAGCCGGCCGTCAAGACTGCGGCCAATGCCGGCAATGAGCTTGAGCGCCTCTGCAGCCTGCATGGTACCGATGATGCCCACCAAGGGGGCAAATACCCCCATGGTCGAGCAGCTCGCTTCCTCGAACTGTTCCTCGGGCGAGAACAGGCAGGCATAGCAGGCAGCGCCTTCACGGCGTCGGTCAAACACGCTGATCTGGCCATCAAAGCGGATGGCTGCGCCGCTCACCAAGGGCTTGGCCAGCGCCACGCAGGCGGCATTGATGGCCTGGCGCGTGCGGTAGTTGTCGGTGCAGTCCAGCACCACCGTGGCATCGGCCACCAGCGCCTGCAGCCGCTTGGCATCGACGCGTTCCTGCACGGTATGAACCTGTACATGCGGATTGATCGCCTGCAGGCTGGCCGCACAGGAGCTGACCTTGGCCTGGCCCACGCGCTCGGTCGTATGGGCAATCTGGCGCTGCAGATTGGTCAGGTCCACCGTATCGTCATCGACCAGGGTGATGTGGCCCACGCCGGCCGAGGCCAGGTACATCGCAGCCGGGCTGCCCAGGCCGCCTGCGCCAATCACCACCGCATGGGCGGCGAGGATGGCCTCCTGGCCTTCGATGCCGATCTCGTCCAGAAAGATATGGCGGGAGTAGCGCAATAGTTGCTCGTCGTTCATGGGCCTATTGTCGGAAAAAAACAAAGGCCGCAGCAGGAACTCTGCTTGCGGCCTTGTGACGCAGCCTCGAAAAGGCTGGATGCTGGGGCTTTACTTCTTGGGCTCTGTCGCGGGCGGCAGCTTGGTGTCGTCCGTGGTCGACTCTGCGGGCTTGTCGCTCGTGCTGGTCTTTTCCTCGTCCTTTTTCTCGGCAGGGCGCTCGGTCTTGGTCTGGCTGACCTGTACGGGCTCGCCCTTGAGCTGGTGCAAGGCCTGCTGCAGCTGGAAGTCCTTGTCCGAGCCGAACTCGGGCGGACGGCGCTCGGAGGCGGGCTTCTTGCTCTCTTCGTCCAGGCGCTTGAGCGCCGCTTCACGGGCTTTCTCGCGGGCTTCGTCCTTGACTTCGGGGCCTTGACCGCTGGAGAGGTGCTTTTCCAGATCCGCTTCGCGGGTGCGCAGCGCAGCGAACAGATCGCCTTCGGCCGACTCGTCGACCATGATGTCGGGCACGATGCCCTTGGCCTGGATCGACTTGCCGCTTGGCGTGTAGTAGCGCGCCGTGGTCAGCTTGATACCGGTGTCCGGGCCCAGGGGGCGCACGGTCTGCACCGAGCCCTTGCCAAAGGTCTGGGCGCCCATGATGGTGGCGCGCTTGTGGTCCTGCAGTGCGCCCGAGACGATCTCGGAGGCCGATGCCGAGCCTTCGTTGACCAGCACCACCAGCGGAATGTTCTTGATGGCAGCGGGCAGCGACTTGATCGGATCGCTGCCGCGGCGCGCGTAGAACTCGGGCGAGGCGCGGAAGATCGCCTTGCTCTCGGCCAGTTGGCCGTCGGTGGTCACCACGGTCACATTCGGCTGCAGGAACGCGGCCGAGATGGCGACGGCCGCATCCAGGAGGCCACCGGGGTCATTGCGCAGATCCAGCACCAGGCCCTTCAGGTTCGGGTCCTGCTTGTACAGGTCATCGACCTTGCGCACAAAGTCGTCGACGGTGCGTTCCTGGAACTGTGAGACGCGCACCCAGCCGTAGCCCGGCTCGACCATCTTGGCCTTGACGGACTGGGTCTTGATCTCGGTACGGGTGATCGTGACGGGGAAGCTGCGGCTCTCGTCCTTGCGCAGAATCGTCAGCACCACCTTGGTGTTGGGCTCGCCGCGCATGCGCTTGACGGCATCGTTGAGCGACAGGCCCTTGACCGCCGTGTCATCGATCTTGGTGATCAGGTCATTGGTCTTGAGGCCGGCCAGGTCAGCGGGTGAGCCTTCGATGGGCGAGACGATGCGGATCAGGCCGTCTTCCTGGGTGATCTCGATGCCGACACCGACGAACTTGCCGCTGGTGCCTTCCTGAAACTCGCGGAAGGACTTCTTGTCGAAGTACTGCGAGTGGGGATCGAGCCCGGAGACCATGCCGGAGATGGCATCGGTGATCAGCTTTTTGTCATCGGCCGGCTCGACATAGTCGGTCTTGATCAGGCCGAACACGGCCGACAGCTGTTGGATTTCTTCCAGCGGCATGGGGGACATCACGCCCCTTGCGACCGTCTGCAAAGACACAGTGGTGAGCGCGCCGGCGACCACGCCCAGTGAAACCCAACCGGCAATCTTCAATTTTTGGCCCATATGCTCACAACTTTCTATAGCGTGCCAATATACACCCAAGCGCCTGCACTGGTGCAGCGCAGCAGCCGTTTTCGGGTGCTAAGACAAGTATTTACTTTCGGTAGCTGCCCACTGGCGCTGGCATGCGGCGGCGGCTGACAGCGATCGTTTCGCTCCGCCTTCCGGTCCGGGCAGGCACCAGCTCTGGCCGAATGGCGCTGGCTTTTGCCAGGCTGGCGAGGCGCCCCCTGCCTTGCCTACAGCCCGGGGCTGCCTCGCTCGGACTCCGGGCGCAGGCAGTAGTTCCCGTTAGGGCTTGCAGGGCCGCCCGTGGGTGGCGGGCAGCCCGTGGTTTTAGGCCTTGCCTTGCGAGGCAACGGCCGCAGCGGCCTTGGCAGCGGCTTCGGCGTCACCCAGGTAGTAGTGGCGCAGTGGCTTCAGGTTGGCGTCCAGCTCATAGACCAGCGGGATGCCGTTGGGGATGTTCAGGTTCACGATGTCGCTGTCGGAGACGCCATCGAGGTACTTGATCAGCGCGCGGATGGAGTTGCCGTGGGCGGCAATCACCACACGCTCGCCGCGCTGGATGGCGGGGGCAATCGCTTCGTTCCAGAAGGGCACGACGCGCTCGACGGTGTCCTTGAGGCATTCGGTCAGCGGCACCTGGTCGGCAGCGCCGGCGTAGCGGCGGTCGGTCTTCTCGCAGCGTGGGTCGCCGGATTCCAGCGCCGGTGGCGGCGTGTCATAGCTGCGGCGCCAGACCAGCACCTGCTCATCGCCAAACTTCTTGGCGGTTTCGGCCTTGTTGAGGCCTTGCAGCGCGCCATAGTGGCGCTCGTTGAGCTGCCAGCACTTTTGCACCGGCAACCAGGTGCGGTCCATCTCGTCCAAGGTGTGCCACAGGGTGCGGATGGCGCGCTTGAGCACGCTGGTATAGGCGACATCGAAGTCATAGCCCTCGGCCTTGAGCAGCTGGCCGGCCTGCTTGGCTTGCGCCACGCCGGTGTCGGTCAGGTCCACATCTGTCCAGCCGGTGAAGCGGTTTTCCAGGTTCCAGGTCGATTCACCATGGCGAATCAGGACAAGCTTGTACATGCAATCCTCGTGCGATAGTCAAAAATCGGTGCGTGTCGCTGGCGGGAGGCGCTTGGGGCCCGGGGTAGCCCGCCGCATTCACAATGGCGCCGATTGTAGAGGCAGGCTTAAATCCCAGGGCGCTTGCAGAGCTTGCCAAGCGGCGCCTGGTGCGCGTTGGGGGGGGCTGCTAAAGGCTTTTGCCGCGCAGCGGCATGGTGGCCCTTTTAGAATGTGCGGCTGTTTGAGCATTTTTTGACAAGGGACTTGTGTGAACTTTCTGATCGACAACTGGTATCTGATCGTGCTGGTACTGGGCTCGGGCGCGATGCTGATGATGCCCGCCATGAAGAACATGGGCGGCGGCACGCTCAGC
Organism: Comamonas sp. MYb21; assembly: GCF_037479395.1. Lineage (NCBI taxonomy): Bacteria > Pseudomonadati > Pseudomonadota > Betaproteobacteria > Burkholderiales > Comamonadaceae > Comamonas > Comamonas sp. MYb21. The sequence goes on from NZ_JBBGZC010000002.1 coordinate 312,181, forward strand.
CCCGCCAACGCCGTGGCACTGATCAACCGCGAAAAAGCCGTGGTGGTGGATGTGTCGGACGCGCAGGAATTCGGCGCCGGCCATATCGCCAATGCCAAGAATGTGCCGCTGGACCAGCTCGAAGCGCAGCTGCCCTCCGTCGTCAAGAACAAGGCCTTGCCGCTGATCCTCGTGTGCGCACAGGGCCAGCGCTCGCAGCGTGCCGTGGCCGTGGCCAAGAAGCTGGGCTACACCAATGTGCAGGCCCTGGCCGGTGGCATGAAGGGCTGGCGCGCTGCCAGCATGCCGCTCAAGAAGGCTTGATTCTTGGGGCTTACGGCCCCAGATACTGGCTTTAGACACCCACTACAGAGCGGCGGCCTTGTGCAGGCCGCCGCCGCAGGACACTCCGATGCAAGCTGTAAAGATGTATACCACCGCCGTCTGCCCCTACTGCATTCGCGCCAAGCAAGTGCTCAAAGCCAAAGGCGTGGAGCAGATTGAAGAAATCCGCATCGACACCGATCCGGCCCAGCGCGCGGTGATGATGGAGACCACCGGCCGCCGCACCGTGCCGCAGATCTTCATTGGTGACACCCATGTCGGCGGCTGCGATGACCTGATTGCGCTGGACCAGCGCGGTGAGCTGACCCCCTTGCTCCAAGCCTGAGCCGCGCGCTTTCCCCTGAAGGCGAGCGGGCGCCCGGGCTTTTCCTTGCTGACACTTTGCCATTGCATAATGGCAGGCTGCATGCGAGGGGCGCGCACACCGGGCGGCATCGCAGCTGCACTCCATTCCTTTTTCTAGCGAAAGACAGACAACCATGGCGGATCAAGAAAATCCCGTGTTCCAAATTCAACGCGTGTACCTGAAGGACGCATCGCTGGAGCAGCCCAACTCGCCAGCCATCTTGCTGGAGCAAACCCAGCCGAGCGTGGACATCCAGCTGGGCGTGGAAGCCACCCCGGTGGCCGATGGCATTTTCGAAGTGGCGGTCACCGCCACCGTGCAGACCAAGATCGAAGACAAGACCGTGTTCCTGGTGGAAGCCAAGCAAGCCGGTATTTTCGAGATCCGTGGCATCCCTGACGACCAGATGGGTGCCGTGATCGGCGTGGCTTGCCCACAGATCGTCTACCCTTACCTGCGCGGCAACGTGGCCGACATCGTGACCCGCGCCGGCTTCCCGCCTGTGCACCTGGCGGAAATCAACTTCCAAGCCATGTACGAACAGCAACAAGCCCAGGCCAATGGCGCTGGCGCAGGTGCCGCACTGGCCCAGTAATCGCTTGCTGCCAACGCAAGGGCCTTGCAGTCTCGGTTGCAAGGCCTTTGTTGTATCTGCTGGGCAAGCAGCTGCAGGCAGCGCCGCCGTTTGAGTTGATGTGAGAAGGGATTGTGGCTATGAAGATCTTGGTGATTGGCGCCGGTGCCTGGGGAACGGCTTTGGCCATGCATGCGGCCGCACGCCACCGCGTGCAGCTGTGGGCGCGCGATGCCCAGCAGGCGGGCCAGCTGCAAACCAGCCGTGAGAACCAGCGCTATTTGCCAGGCATCCGCTTACCCGATGCCTTGGAGGTGACCAGCGGCGATCTGCAGCCCCTGGTGGCCCAGTCTGAGTTGATCGTGCTGGGCACGCCAATGGCAGCGCTGCGCAGTGGCCTCACCATGCTGCGCGACTGCCAGGTGCCGGTGGCCTGGCTCAGCAAGGGTTTTGAAGCCGTGCCGGCCGATGCCGCTGCCGGCAGCCATGGGCTGCTGGGCAACGAGGTCTGCGCCCAGGTGGCGCCGGCGCTGCATGCCGGCGTGCTGAGCGGCCCGAGCTTTGCGCAGGAAGTGGCCCAGCACCAGCCCACCGCCTTGGTGGCCGCCAGCCGCCATGGCGATGTGCGCGATGCGCTGGTGGCGGCCTTCCATGGCGACAACCTGCGCGTCTATGCCAATGAGGACATCAGCGGGGTGGAGGTGGGTGGCGCCGTCAAGAACGTGCTGGCCATTGCCACGGGCCTCTGCGATGGCCTGCACCTGGGGCTGAATGCCCGCGCGGCGCTGGTAACACGCGGCCTGGCCGAGATGACGCGCCTGGGCGTGGCGCTGGGCGCGCAGACCGATACCTTCATGGGGCTGTCGGGCCTGGGCGATCTGGTGCTGACGGCGACCGGCGACCTGTCGCGCAACCGCAAGATCGGCCTCTTGCTGGCGCAGGGCCAGAGCCTGGAGCAGGCGGTGCAGTCACTCGGCCATGTGGCCGAAGGCGTCTACAGCGCCCGCACGGTGCTGCAGCGCGCCCAGAAGCTGGGCGTGGAGATGCCGATCACGGCCGCCGTCGTGGCCTTGCTCGACGGCAGCCTGTCCGCCCCCGATGTGGTGCAGGCGCTGATGGGACGCGAGCCCCGCGCTGAATAATCAGGACTTGGCCAGCAAGCCGATCAAGGCCGGCAGCATGGCATCGCCATGCCGGGCCTGGACCTGGTCCTGCAAGGTGGTCGCAGCCGCATCGGCAATCAGGCTGGGCGCCTGCGCATCATGGGCCATCGTGGCGTAGTAGCTCAAATCCTTGGCGGCGTTGGAGATCGAGAACGCGATGCCCGAGGGGTCATCGGCCAGGATATAGGACTGCAGACGGTCCAGCGCCACACCTGCGCCGCCGCCAGCCGCCAGCACGCTGTGGAAGGCCTGCATGTCCATGCCCTGTTTGCGCGCGCAGGCCGTGGCCTCGGCCAGCAGGCTCATCTGGCCCACGGAGACAAAGTTGTGCAGCAGCTTCATGCGGTGGCCGTCGCCCAGCGCGCCCACATGGGTGACCTGGCTGGTGAAGGTGGCCAGCACCGGTTGCACCTGGGCCAGCACGGCCGCATCACCACCGACCAGCAAATTGAGCTGGCCGTCATGCGCCTGCTTGGAGGTCTTGGTCATAGGCGCATCGATGAACTTGCCGCCCGCAGCCTGCACGGCCTGGGCCATGCGCACGGTCGATGCGGGCACGGCTGTCGAGCAATCGATCACCACGGTGCCGGAGCGCAGCGCCGACAGCAGGCCTTGCTCGCCGGTCAGCACCGCTTCGACCTGGGGCGAGCCCGTCACGCAGAGGATGACCACATCGCAGTGGCTGGCCAGCTCGGCCGGGCTTTGGCAGGTGCGCGTGCCCAGGCTCAGCAGTTCGGTCAATGGCTGGTTGCCGGGGTGCTCCAGCACATAGAGTTGAAAGCCTTTGGCGGCGACATTGCGGGCGATGCCGTGGCCCATCAGGCCGACCCCGATCAGGCCGACGACCGGCTGGGCTGTTTGCGATGACATGGAAATCTCCTGGCGATATGCACAAATAAGCAAGGGTTCCCAGCGTACCGCAAGCCCTTTGCGCCAGGCATGCCAGCGGGGCGGCCACAGTCAACTTGGTGACCGGCGGGCCCCCGCTGGATCAGGTTCAGCGCGCGCGCAGCTCGGCCAGTACTTCCAGCGCGCGGTCGGTGCGCACATCGTGCTCGGCGGCCAGGCGCTTGGCGACCTGGTCGACCTCCGCACCCACGGCCCCGGCCACCAACGCGATATTGCGGGCATGCAAGGCCATGTGGCCGCGCTGGATGCCTTCGGTGGCCAGCGCCCGCAGCGCGCCCAGGTTTTGCGCCAAGCCGACGGCCGCGGCAATCTCGCCCAGCTCCTGGGCCGATTTCACGTCCATGATCTTCAGCGCCAGGCGCGCCAGCGGATGCGTCTTGGTCGCGCCGCCCACCAGGCCCACGGGCATCGGCAGCTCGATGGTGCCGACCAGCGCGCCGCTGCCGTCTTTCTCCCAGGTGGTGAGCGAGGTGTAGCGCCCGTTGCGGCTGGCATAGGCATGGGCGCCGGCCTCTACCGCGCGCCAGTCGTTGCCGGTGGCGACGATGACCGGGTCGATGCCATTCATGATGCCCTTGTTGTGGGTGGCCGCGCGGTAGGGGTCGATGGCGGCAAAGGTGTAGGCGTCGAGCACGCCTTCGATGATTTCTTCGCCGCTGCGCTCGGCTGTTGCCAGCGTCTTGGGCGTCAGGCGCACGCGGGCGCGGGCCAGGCGCAGATCGGCCAGGTTGGACAGAATGCGCAGCCGCACCGCGCCGCCGGTGATCTGCTCGACCAGCGGCGAGACCGATTCGGCCATGGTGTTGACGGTGTTGGCGCCCATCGCATCGCGCACATCGACGATCAGGTGCATGACCACCATGGGGCCCCGGGTCGAGTCGGGGAAGACATGCACCTCGATGTCCTTGCAGCCGCCGCCCAGGCCAATCAGCACCTTGTCGCGGCTGTTGGCCAGCGCCAGGATCTGCTCGCGCGCCTGGTACAGCGCCAGCCGCACGCCATAGGGGTCCTGGATGCCGACAATCTGCACCTGGGCGCGCATCAGCGGCTGGGTGCTGGAGGTCTGAAACCCCCCGTCCTCGCGTGCCAGCTTGGCCATGTACGAGGCCGCCGCGATGATCGAGGGCTCCTCGACCGCCAACGGCACCAGCACATCGCGGCCATTGACCTGGAAGTTGCCGGCCACGCCCATCGGCAGCTCAAAGGTGCCGATCACGTTTTCGATCATGCCGTCAGCCACATGCGTGGGCAGGGCCCCTGGCTGGGTCAGCAGCGCGCGGTCTTCGTCGCTCAGCTGGCAGGCCTTGGCGATGACATCCCAGCGCTGGGCGGGGCTGAGGGCGCGGAACTGCGGCAGACGGGAATCGGTGGCCATTGGTGTCTCCTGGTGATTTTTTGAGGAATGCGAAACGCAGGGCCACCAATCTACCTAAACTGTACCCTTCTAGACAGGTACAGTTTGCCGGGACAGTGCTGCTGCATTGCAGCATCGGGGCCTGGCTTTCCCCAAGGAACATCCATGCCACCCGCCTCTGGCCGCAAGGCCTCGATTGCAGAAAACCTGGCCGCGATGCTGGGCCGGCAGATGGCCGATGGCGTGCTGCGCGCGGGTGACAAGCTGCCGTCGCTGCGCGCCTTGGCGCAGCTGCATGGCTATGCCAAGAACACCGTGGTGGCGGCCTTTGAGCTGCTGGTCTCGCGCGGCCTGGTCGAGGCGCGGCGTGGTTCAGGCTTTTATGTGCTGGCCCAGCGCCCGGTGGCAGCGCTGCCTGCGGCCGAGGACAGCGCGCCGCTGCAGCGCGCGATGGATGTGGTCTGGCTGATGCGCGAGCAGCTCAAGACCCAGCCCGATGCGCTGGCGCTGGGTGATGGTTTTCCGCCGGTGGATTGGCTGGCCGATATGCGGCTGGACCGCTACCACCACCAAGTGGTGCGCACGGGGCTGGGCGCGCTGTTCCGCTACGGCAGCCGCATGGGCTATGCGCCGTTGCGGGACAGCCTGGTGCGCAAGCTGGGCATGTTTGGCCTGGAGGTGACGCCCCAGCAGCTGCTGCTGACCCAGGGAGCCAACGACGCACTCGACCTGGTCATCCGCCACTGGGTGACGCCGGGCACGACGGTGCTGGTGGACGACCCGGGCTACTACCTGCTGTTTGGCAAGCTCAAGCTCGCCGGTGCCCGCGTGCTGGGCGTGCCGCGCCAGGCCGATGGCCCGGATGTGCAGGCGCTGGAGCGCTTGCTGCAGACTGAGCGCCCGCGCCTCTTCTTTACCCAGTCGCTGGCGCACAACCCCACGGGCTCGGACCTGAGCGCTGCCAAGGCCTGGCGCATCTTGCAGCTGGCGGGCCAGCAGCAGATGCTGATCGTCGAAAACGACCCGTTGGCCGATTTCAAACCGACCTCGGCCACACGCCTGTCGGTGCTGGACCAGCTGGCGCGCACGATCTACATCGGCAGCTTTTCCAAGTCGTTCTCTGCGGCGCTGCGGGTGGGCTTTATCGCCTGTCACCCCGATCTGGCCAGTGACCTCGCCGATCTGCGCAGCCTCATCCATGTGAGTGGTTCGGAGTACTGCGAGCGCATGGTCGATGTGATGCTGCGCGAAGGCCAGTACGAGCGGCACCTGGTGCGCCTGCGCGGGCGCCTGGGCCAGGCCACGGCGCAGGCGCTGGCATGGATGGACCGCCAGGGCTGCGAGGTGTTTGCGCGCAGCGAGCAGTCGCTGTACCTGTGGGCGGCCTTTCCCGGCTGCGAGGATTCCGCGCAACTGGCCGAGCAACTGCGGGCCCGGCAGGTGACGATGGCGCCGGGCCGGGTGTTCAGCCTGGACAGCAGCGCGACCTCGCGCTGGTCACGCTGCAATGTCGGGGCCATGCAGTCGCCGCGCCTGGACGCGGCAATGGCGCCATGGCGCGCGGCCCTGCGCTGATCAGAGGCCCAGCTCCAGCGCCAGCAGCTCTTCGACCGTCTGGCGGCGGCGGATAAGGCGGGCCTGGCCGTTGTCGACCAGCACCTCAGCGGCCAGCGGGCGGCTGTTGTAGTTGCTGGACATCGAAGCGCCGTAGGCACCGGTGTCGTGGATCACCAGCAGGTCGCCCACTTGTGCATCGCCCAGTGGACGGGGCAGCACCACGCCGGATTCGCCCTGGGTGAAGACATCCCCCGATTCGCACAGCGGACCGGCGACGACGGCCTTGCGCTGCACTGGCAGCACGCCGGCGCCACGGCGCTGCACATGCATCGCGTGGTAGCTGCCGTACATCGCCGGGCGCATCAGCTCGTTGAAGCCGGTATCGACCAGCACAAAGTGGTTGCTGCCAGCATCCTTGGTGGCGCGCACCGTCCCCAGCAGCACGCCCGATTCGGCGACCAGGTAACGGCCGGGTTCCAGCTCCAGCCCCAGGTGGTGGCCCACCAGTGCCTCGGCCTGCTTGCGCGCGGCATCCCAGAGGCCAAAGTAGTGCTGGGTGTCGATGGTGGCGTCGCCGTCCTTGTAGGGGATGGACAGGCCGCCGCCGGCCGAGATGGCCTGCAGGCGGTGGCCGGCCGCGTGGGTGCGCTCGACCAGCTGCACCATGGCGCCGCAGACTTCCTGCAGGTGGCCATAGTCCACGCCCGAGCCAATGTGCATGTGCAGGCCCACCAGCTGCAGGCCGCGCTCGGCGATCACCGCCAGTGCCATCGTCAGGTCGCTGTGCCAGATGCCGTGCTTGCTGTGCTCGCCGCCGGTATTGGTCTTGTTGCTGTGGCCATGGCCAAAGCCGGGGTTGATGCGCAGCCAGACCGCATGGCCGGGCGAGGCCTGGCCCAGCTGGTGCAGCATGTCGATGGAGCCGGCATTGACGGGGATCTGGTGCTCGACCACGGTGGCCAAGGTGGCCTCGTCCATCACATCGGCGGTGAACACGATGTCGGAGGGCTGGCCAAAGCCGCCTTGGTAGCCAGCCGCCAGCGCGCGCAGCACTTCGCCGCGCGAGACTGCATCGACCTTGACGCCTTGCGCCCGCATCAGCTGCAGCACATGGATATTGGAGCAGGCCTTCTGGGCAAAGCGCACCGTATCAAATGCCTGCAGCTCGGCAATGCGCCGGCCGATGGTGGCCGCGTCATAGACCCACAGCGGGGTGTTGAAGTCATCGGCCAGCTGCCACAGCAGATCGGGGGTAAAGGGGTTGCTCATAGTCGGTGTGCCAGGGGCAGGGAATCAAAGGAAACAGGCTGCCAGTGTGCCCGGGCTGGGGTATTTGGTCTAATGCTTATTTATCGGCATGTCATTCATAATGGATATGTCTAACTCGTATCGCTTACCAGCCATGCCCCGTTCGCCAGCCCCCGTCTCATCCGCTTCCGATCCCTCCCGGGAGCCCAGCCCCTCAGCACCCCGGCTGCAGCACCGCCATATCGAGGTGTTCCGCGCCGTCATGCTGGCCGGGGGCGTGACCGGCGCGGCGGGCCTGCTGTTCAGCTCCCAGCCGACGGTGAGCCGCGATCTGGCCCGCATGGAGCAGCTGCTGGGCTACCCGCTGTTTGAGCGGGTGCAGGGCAGGTTGCGGCCCAATGCGCGCGCCTTGGCGCTGTGGGAAGAGGTGCAGCGCAGCTGGCAGGGGCTGGATCGGGTGATTGACCGGGCCGTCGCATTGTCACGCCCGCAGGCGGCGCGCATCAGTGTGCTGAGCATGCCCGCGCTCAGCCATGCGCTGCTGCCGGCAGCGCTGGCGCGCATGGAGCAGGCGCAGGGGCCGGTGGCGGTCAGCGTCGCCACCCAGGAGGCGCCGCTGTTGCAGCAGTGGATGGCAGCCCAGCGCTATGACCTGGGGCTGACCGAGCAGGGCGAGGCGCCGGCCGGCACGCGCGCGGTGGCACTGCCGGCGGTGGATGAGGTCGCGGTGCTGCCCGCAGGCCACCCGCTGGCGCGCAAGAAGCGGCTACAGCCGGCCGACTTTGCCGGCCAGGCCTTTATCAGCCTGGCCGAGGGCGATCCCTACCGCATCCAGATCGACCAGGTGTTTGCCGATGCCGGTGTGGGCCGGCAGATGCTGCTGGAGACGCACAGCGCCGTGGCGGTATGCGCGATGGTGCAAAACGGCCTGGGCCTGGCGATCGTGAACCCCTTCACCGCGCAGGCCTGCCTGGGCCAGGGCCTGGTGCAGCGGCCGCTGGCCTTTTCGATTCCGTTCCGCACCCAGGTGCTGCTGCCGCTGCACCGGGCAGCGGTGCCCGAAGTCGATGCCTTGCTGAGCGCGCTGGGCCAGGCTGCAGCCAGCCTGCCGACCTACAATGCGCAGCATGCCGGGCCGCAGTGATAGGCCGGTGATCTGACCCAGGAGAAATACCCCATGCCCCGTGCCCCGCTTCGCTCTCTCGCCCGGCCGCTGTGCGCCAGCGCCTTGCTGCTGGCGCTGCTGTCAGGTTGTGCCAGCACCAGCCGCAACGCGGCGCTGACCGCGCAGGCTTCGCCACCGGTCCAGGTCAAGGTGTTTGTCGCGGCCATGTTCGAGATCGGTGCCAACACCGGCGACCGGGCTGGTGAGTTCCAGCACTGGTATGAGCGCTACTTCCGCGATGCCCGGCCGATCCAGGTGCCCGGCGCGCTGGGGCCGGTGTTCTGCAATGCCGATGGCGTTTGCGGCAGCGTGCTGGGCATGGGCAAGGTCAATGCCTCGGCCTCGATGCAGGCCATCGTGCTGAACCCGCAGTTCAATTTTGACCAGGCCTACTATGTGATCAGCGGCGTGGCCGGCACCCCGCCATCGCGCGGCACTATTGGCGATGTGACCTGGGGCAGCTGGCTGGTCGATTACGACCTGGGCCACCGCTGGGCGCCGGAAGAGGGCCAGGCGGGTGCGCCCGTCTTTATGCCACGCAAGGGCTATGAGGACTTCCGCCGCTTTGCACTGAACCCGGCGCTGACCCAAGCCGCCTATGCGATGACCCGCGCCGTGCCCTTGCAAGACAGCGACTCGGCCCAGCGCTACCGCATGCGTTACCCCGATGCGGCGGCGCGCAAGGCGCCCAGCGTGCATGTGGGCACGCACATGACGGGCGACACCTTCTTCCACGGCCCGGGTCTGTCCAAGGAGGCGCAGTACATCGCCAAGCTCTATGGTGCGGACGACTATGTCGCCACCGAGATGGAGGCCGCCGCCATTGCGTTGGTGCTCAAGCGCAGCCATGGCACGGACCGCATTCTGAGCCTGCGCGGCTCGGTCAATTTTGACCAGGGCAACCCGCAGGAAACCACCCAGGCTCACCTGGACCCCAAGCCCGGCGAGACCGCAGGCGGCTTTGCCGAGACGGTGGCCAATGTGGCGGCCGTGGGCGGTGTCTTTGTCGACACGGTGGTGAAGGACTGGCCGCAGTGGAAAGACGGCGTGCCAGCGCGGCGCTGAGCAGCGTTGGGCCTGATAGGCCCCGGCACGGCAGGCCCCCATGCGTTTGGGGGGCCTTTTTTGGGGCTTATTTCCAGGGCTGGCTCAGGATGGATGCCAGGCTCTTGACGCCATCGAAGTAGTTGCCCAGGCGCATGTTCTCGTTCTTGCTGTGCTGGTTGTTGTCGGCGTTCACCATGGGCACGATCACAAAGGGGACTTTGAGCGCCTGCACTGCAGCACCGGTGGGCACCGTGCCACCCATCATGCGGATCTGCACAGGGGCCTGGCCCCAGGCCTGCTGCATGCCCTGGCGCAGCCAGTCGCCAATGGGGGCGTTCAGGTCGGTGCGCACGGCGCTGGATGAGGCCGATACGCCGCCCATCTTCAGGCTCGCCAGCTTGGGGTACTGGGCGCGCTGCTCGGCGCTGGGCTCGCCGTCAATCAGGGTGAAGCCCTGGCCTTCGATATGGGTCTTGAGCAGCTGCAGCAGGCGCTCGGGTGGGGTTTCGGGCACCGTGCGCAGGTCCAGCTCGGCAATGGCCTGGGCGGGCACCACGGTGCGGGCCTTGGCGCCTACATCGGCGCTTTGCAGGCCGCGCACATTGAGCGAGGGGTACTGCATCGACTCCTGGTAGTTGTTGCCCACCTTCTCGGCCTGGGCAATGCCCAGGCGCTTGCGCAGTGCGACTTCGTCATCGGGCACGGCCTGCATCACGGCCTGCGTTGGGGCATCAAAACTGATGCCGTCGTAGTAGCCCTTGACAAGCACGCGGCCATCGGGCGCCTTCATCGAGGCGAGCAGCTGCGCCATCGTGAAGGCGGGGTTGGCGGCATAGTTGCCGTAGTGGCCGCTGTGCAGGTCCTGGCTCGGGCCATAGATGGTCAAGGTGGCCTGGGCCACGCCCCGGTTGCCAAACACCAGGGTGGGGCGGTTGCTGGCATGCATGGGGCCATCGAGCACCAGCAGTGCATCGGCCTTCAAGGCATCCAGGTTGGCGTTGATGACGCCGCCCAGCGATGGCGAGCCTTTTTCCTCTTCCGAGTCGAGCAGGATCTTGATATTCGTGCTGGGCGCCAGGCCCTGCTGCTGCAGCGCGTCGAGGGCGGCCATCAGCATGATGATGGGGGCCTTGTCATCGGACGAGGAACGGCCAAACACGCGCCACTCGGGGTTGGGCTGGGCGCCGTAGAGCTGGTCGAGCGCAATCTCTTTCCAGGTGCCATCGGCCTGGCGTTCCTTGAGCACCGGCTTCCAGGGGCTCTCCTGCTGCCATTCGGCAGGCGTCACCGCCTGGCCATCCATATGGGCGTAGAACAGCACGGTCTTGGTGGCGCCGGGCACGGGCGGCAGGGTGGCCAGCACCATGGGCTTGCCCTGGTTGGGCAGCAGCTGGGTCTGGAAGCCGCGCTTGTCCAGCGCCGCCTTGAACCACTGCGCATTCTTCTCGATATCTGCCGCCACATTCGAGTCATTGGGCAGCGCCAGCACCTCGATCCATTCGCGCAGGCTGGCGCTGCTGGCTTTTTGCACGGCGGCATCCGAGGGGGCAGCGGCCTGGGCCAGGCCGGCGGCGCACAGCGCGGCGCTGAGCAGGGTGAGGGTCGAGAACTTCATGCAAGGGCTCCGTCAGGGATAGAAAAAATGCTTGGCCTGGAGTATGTCCGAGTGCGCGCTCACCCACGGGCGCGCAGGCGGGCGCATTGTCGCCAGGGCGCCAATTGCTCAGTGTGCCGCACGCAGGCGTTCGTACTGCGCGATCAGCCCGTCAAACGACTGCTGCAGCGCCTGCAGCGGCGGCGCGCCATCGGGCCAGGCCTCCAGCTGCTGCAGCGCCAGCGCAGCGGCCTCCAGGGTCGACAATTGGCCCGCGCGCGGCGCCTTGCGGATGCGGTAGCCGGCAGGCCCGGTGTCCGTCAGTGCCAGGCGGGGCAACTGGGCCAGCAGCGGGTTGGCATAGAGCATCTTGCGGCTTTTGCGCCAGGTGCCATCGATCAGTACCAGGCGCCGAACGCCCACTGGCGCATCGCTGCCCGCCAGCGCTGTCAAGGCGGCGGGCTGGTCGGGCGTCTGGGGGTAGAGCAGCAGGGTGTGCTGCGGTGCCTCGGCACCCGGCCAGGGGCCATGCAGCCATTGCTGCAGCTGCCCAGGGTCAAAGGCCTCGCCCACCACCAGCTGGCTGCCTGGCAGGCACAGCTGCAGCAGGCGCGCAGTGCCCTTGGCCTCCTGCAGCTCCAGCGGGTGCTGCAGGATCAGCACCTGGGTGGCAGCCTGCAGCGGCTGCGCCAGCGCGCAGATGCAGGCGCTTTGCGGACGCAGGCAGTTGGGGCATTGGGCGCGGCGCGGGGCGGAGAGCACAGGTGTGGCGTGAGAAGCGGACAAGATGGCTATTGTGCTGCAAGGACAAGGCCAGGCCGCTATGCTGGCGCCCCTATGACAGCGCACAAGCCCTTTTCTGCCCGCATCGACATGGGCCAGCCTTTGTCTGGCGAACGGGAGCGCCTGCGCCTGAACCTGACGGGTCCCGACCGTGTGCTGGAGGCGCAGGATGCGCCATCGTTGCGGGCGTTGCTGGATGCCGTGGAGCAGGCCGCGCGAGCCGGGGCCTGCTGCGTGGGCGGCCTGCGCTATGAGGCCGCCACCGCGCTGAACCCCTATTTGCCGACACAGGCAGCACCCAGCGGCGAGCCGCTGGCCTGGTTTGCGGTATGGGACGCGCCAGCTGCTGACATCGCGCAGCTGCCTGAGGCAGAGACGCCTGCCGTGCAAGTGCAGTGGCGCAGCACGCTCGCCCGCCCGCAGTTCGATACGCAGATGGCGCGCATCCATACCGATATCCGCAGCGGCGCCTATTACCAGATCAACTACACCCAGCAGCTGCAAGGCCACAGCGCCTTGCCTGGCGGCGGCAACGTAGATGGCGCCGCGCTGTTTGCCGCGCTGCAGCAGGCCCAGCCCGGCGGCTATGCGCTGCATATCGACCGGGGCGAGGAGCAGCTGCTGTCGGTATCGCCCGAGCTGTTTTTTGACTGGCAGCAGCCAGTGGCTGGCGCCGGCGACATCCTCACCCGTCCGATGAAGGGCACGGCCGCAAGGGGCAGCAGCCCTGCGCAGGACGAGGCCCAGGCCCAGGCCTTGCGCGCGTCGGCCAAGGAGCGGGCCGAAAACGTGATGGTGGTCGACCTGCTGCGCAATGACCTGGCGCGCATCGCCGAGCTGGGCAGTGTGCAGGTGCCCCAGCTGTTTGCGCTGCAGGCCCTCCCCACCGTCTGGCAGATGACCTCGGATGTGCGGGCCCGCCTGCCCCAGGGCACTGGCCTGGCCGATGTGCTGCAGGCCTTGTTTCCCTGTGGCTCGGTCACCGGCGCGCCCAAGCGGGCGGCCATGCAGGCGATTGCCGAGTTGGAACTTGGGCCGCGCGGCTGGTACTGTGGCGCCTTGGGCGTGGTGCGCTCCGATGGCGCAGGGGGCATACGCGCGACCTTCAACGTCCCCATCCGCACGGTGACCTTGCGTGGCCGCCAGCTGCAATGCGGCATTGGCAGCGGCATCACCGCCGATGCCACTGCTGATGGTGAGTGGCGCGAATGGATGCACAAACGTGCCTTTCTGGAGCGGGCCAGCATGCCCTTTGGCCTGATCGAGACCTTGGCGCTGGACGATGGCCAGCTGCGCCATGCTGCGCTGCACCTGGCGCGCATGGCCGGCGCCGCCGCGCATTTTGGCTACCGCTGGGATGGCTTGGCCGCGCAAGCGGCTTTGGACGGCCTGGCCCAGGCCCATCCGCAAGGCCTGTGGCGCCTGCGCCTGCTGCTCGATGCGGAGGGCAGGTTCCAGGCCGAGGCCTTTGCCTGTCCGCCATCGCCGGATCAAGTGGCGCTGCAATGGGCGCCCGCACCGCTGGCCGAGGCCCATGGCGAGTTTGTGCGCTTCAAAACCAGCCGCCGCGCGCACTACGAGCGTTGGGCGCCGCAAGACAGCAGCGTGTTCGACACCCTGCTGTGGAACGAGGCCGGCGAGATCACCGAGACCACCCGGGGCAATATCGCCATGCAGATCGATGGCCGCTGGGTCACCCCCACGCTGCACTGCGGCCTGCTGCCCGGTGTGGGGCGCCGCTTGGCGCTGCAGGCGGGTCAGGTGGTGGAAGGCGTGGTGACGTTGAGCGATGTGCCGCGTGTACAGGCCTGGGCTTTTCTCAACAGCCTGCGCGGCTGGATTCCGGCACAGGTGCTGGGTGCGGTGCCGGTCTGGCCGCAGGCTGACCCAGGCCCATAGGCTTATTGCAGGCGGGAAGACGCCAGCCGTTTTCTCAGCGCTCGAACCTCGGCCAAGAGGCGCGGCATGTCTTGCCGCGCAGCGGCGATGAAATCCTGGTCCGCAACGGTCGCGCCGCTCAGTTCGATGTCTTCGCCTCGGGTGGCACCTTCACCGGTTTGGATAAAGTCGGAACCGCATGTATGGTCGCGACCTTCAACATAAGAAGTCCATGGTGCTGCTTGCGTGGCTGCCAAGCGCTGTTCCATCGCGAGCAAATCTTCATCGGTCAAAGAAGAAGGCATAAGGGCTGAACGTTCCGGGATATGGGGCTGGTGCAGCATGTTGCTACCGCGACGAATGGGCCAGAGTCCAAGGGTTTTTGTGCTGCACGTTAGGATGGAGGCTGTTTAGCAACCCTTCGGATTTTATGCCCGACAACCCGGACCCTGAGCCTCTCCCTTGCGCGACCACGCTGTCGCTGTCCTTTCGTTCTAGCCCCAGTACACCGCTGACGGTGTCTCTGCCCCTTGAAGGGAGCGCCGCATGATCGAGCTGCTCTCCGACCCGCAGATATGGATTGGTCTCGTCACCTTGGTGGTGCTCGAAATCGTTCTGGGCATCGACAATCTCATCTTTATCGCGATCCTGGCCGACAAGTTGCCTCCACACCAGCGGGACCGGGCACGTGTCATCGGCCTGTCGCTGGCCCTGGTGATGCGCCTGGGGCTGCTGACCGCCATCTCCTGGCTGGTGACGCTCACACAACCGCTGTTTTCCGTCGGGCCGCTCAGTTTTTCGGGGCGCGACCTCATTTTGCTGCTGGGCGGACTGTTCCTGCTGTTCAAGGCCACGACCGAGCTGCATGAGCGCATGGAAGGCGTGAGCATGAGCAAGTCGAACAGCACGGTCTACGCCAGCTTCTCGGCCGTGGTCGCGCAGATCGTGGTGCTCGATGCGGTCTTCTCGCTCGATGCGGTGATCACGGCCGTCGGCATGGTCAACAACCTGGGCGTGATGATGGCGGCCGTCATCATCTCGATCGGTGTGATGCTGTTTGCCTCCAAGCCGCTGACCCGCTTTGTCAATGCGCACCCGACCATCGTCATCCTCTGCCTGAGCTTCCTGCTGATGATCGGCTTCAGCCTGGTGGCCGAAGGCCTGGGCTTCCATGTGCCCAAGGGCTATCTGTACGCCGCCATTGGTTTCTCGATCCTGATCGAGACCTTCAACCAGGTGTCCTCGCGCAACGCGATCCGCCATGAGCAGCGCGTGCCGATGCGCGAGCGCACGGCGATGAAGGTGCTGTCGCTGATGGCCGGCCGCAGCGGCCAGGCCCAGACCGAGCATGCGCAGGACGACCCGGCTGCCGCCGAGGCCGAGCTGACCTTTGCGCCGGAAGAGCGCATCATGGTGAGCGGCGTGCTGTCGCTGGGTGACCGCAAGGTGCGCTCGATCATGACCCCGGTCTCGGACGTGGACTGGGTGGACCTGAGCGACGATGCCGAAGCCATCCAGCGCTCGCTCAACGACAACCCGCACAGCCACTTGCCGGTGTGCATGGGCCATGTGGACCAGCTCCAGGGTGTGGCGCGTGCCAAGGACATGCTGATGGACCTGATGCAGCATGGCGCGATCCAGCCCGCCACCATCCGCAAGCCGCTGATGGTGCCCGAGGGCGCCGGCGTGATCGCGCTGATCAACGACCTGCGCCAGTCCAAGGGCCATATGGTCATCGTCATCAACGAGTTCCATGTGATGAGCGGCGTGGTGACGCCCGTCGATGTGCTCGAAGCGATTGCCGGCGAGTTCCCCGACGAGGACGAGAGCTTCACGATCCAGGCGGTGGAGGGCGAGCCCGATACCTGGATCGCCAGCGGCGCGGCCGATGTGCACATGGTGCAGCAGCTGCTGGGCTCGAATGAGCTGGTCTCGTCTGCCGATGCCTTCACGACCCTGGGCGGCCTGCTCACCGAGTTCAACGGTGCGCTGCCCCAGCAAGGCGATGTGGTGGTGATCGATGGCTGGCAGTTCGCCGTCACCGAGGCCACCGATGGCGTGATGCGCAAGATCCGTATCGAGAAGGACGGCAAGGGCCAGGCGACTTTGGAGCACTGACCCCTGGGTGGGCGGCGGCCTCTGGTGCCGCCCGCTGCATGAAAAAGGCCTGCCCTCTCGCAAGAGACGGCAGGCCTTTGTCCTGACGGTGCCGCGAACGCATCGCGGCCAAGCGTTGTGCTTTACAGCGAACCCTTGTAGTACGCGCCCCGGTCCATATCGACAATGTCCACGCTCAGCTGCACCAGCATGCCTTCGGGGTGGGGCGTGAACTCGCGCAGCACCGCGCCGATGCGGTCGGACAGGTCACGCTTGGCCTCGGGCGTACGGCCGGCCAGCAGGCGCAGCTCGGCATGCACAAAGCCGCGCAGGGCGGTGGGGTCGGCGCCAATGACGAACTGCTCGGTGCGCACAGTGCGGCTCTTGAGGTCCTGCTCGTTTTGCACCTGGCCGCTGGCGATGACGGCGGCGTTGAGGGCATCGAGCAGATGGGCCTCGGGGAAGTTCTCCAGGTTGCTGGTGTATTCGATGACGAGATGCGGCATGGTGTGTCTCCGATGGAATAAAGGGCAGGGAAAAGGGGGCTTGGGCAGCGGCTCGGTCCGATCCTGCCAAGCTAGACGGGTGTATAGGACAGCCGCACATAGATGGGCGCAAAGGCTTCGGCCTGGGTGATCTCGATCAGCGTTTCCTTGGCCAGCTCCAGCAGCGCGATAAAGGTGACCACCAGCACGGTGCTGCCTTTTTCCGGCTCGAAGATGTCCTCGAACTCGACAAAGCGCCGGCCTTGCAGGCGCTTGAGGATGGCGCTCATGTACTCGCGCACCGAGAGCTCTTCGCGGGTGATCTTGTGGGTCTGCACCAGCTTGGCGCGTTTGAGGATGTCGCGCCAAGCCTCCTGCAGCTCGGACATTTCCACATCGGGAAAGCGCGGCTGCAGCGCCTGCTCGATAAAGACCTGGGCCTTGATGAAGTCGCGCCCGTACTGCGGCACGGCGCCCAGGCCCTGGGCGGCGAGCTTCATCTGCTCGTACTCCAGCAGGCGGCGCACCAGCTCGGCCCGCGGGTCTTCGGCCTCTTCGCCCTCGGCCTGCTTTTTGGGCGGCAGCAGCATGCGCGACTTGATCTCGATCAGCATCGCGGCCATCAGCAGGTACTCGGCGGCCAGCTCCAGGTTGCGGCTGCGGATCTCGTCGACATAGCTCAGGTACTGGCGCGTGACGCTCAGCATCGGGATGTCGAGGATATTGAAGTTCTGCTTGCGGATCAGGTAGAGCAGCAAGTCCAGCGGGCCTTCAAAAGCCTCCAGGAACACCTCGAGCGCATCGGGCGGGATGTACAGATCCGTCGGCATGGCGAACAGCGGCTCGCCGTAGAGCCGTGCGAGCGCGACCTGGTCCACCACCTCGGGCATGGCGGCAGCCCCAGCGGCGGGGCGCACGCCGTCCTCAGCCTGGGTCAGGTTGCCGGGTGTTGCCATGCGCGGGGGCTATGCGGGATCGAAAGCCGCTGCGGGGCCAGGTGGCCGGCAGCGGGCAGGGCGATCAATCGTGGTTGGTTTGGTACACGTAGGGCTTTTGCGCCACACGTGCGGTTTGGTACTCGGCTTGCTGCTGGCGGTCCAGATCCTTGTCCCAGAGCAGGGCGCGGCCTTCGCGCTGGCCTTGTTCGAGCTCGGGCTTGTCAGCCTTGAGCTTGAGCAGGAACTGGGTGGTGTCGGATTGGTAGTCGGGGCGGCGGAAGAAAGACATAGCGTATATTTACCTCTTGTGCCTGGATTCTACCGAACCTGACCATGTCCTTCGTCACCAAGCTTGCAATCGCCGCCTCTGCGCTGGCCGTTTCCGTGTTTTTGGCGGGCTGCGACCAGCAGCGCATCAAGGAACTGGAAGAGCACGTCTCCACCGAGCAGGACGTGCGCGACCGCTTTGGCGAGCCCAACCAGATCTGGGACGAGGCCGATGGCTCGCACACGCTGGAGTACACCCGCCAGCCCGCCGGTGCCCAGAACTACATGATCACCATTGGCACCGACGGCAAGATGAGCGCGTTGCGCCAGGTGCTGGCGCCCGCCTACTTTGCCAAGGTGCAGCCGGGCATGGACCAGCAGCAGATCCGCCGCCTGCTGGGCCAGCCGGCCAAGCGCACCAGCTATCCGCTGAAGAACGAGGCCGAATGGGACTGGGGCTGGATCGACCCGCCCAGCACCAAGATGCTGTTCACCGTGGTGTTCGACGCCCAGGGCAAGGTGCTGCGCAGCAACAGCACCCAGGTGGTGAATAGCCGCTGAGCGCGGCCTTCATTCGCACTGAAGGGCCCTGAACTGTTGCGGATATGCCTAACAGTAACGGGCTGAAACTCTTTAAAATTCGGGTTTATACCTAGCATCACCCATGCCAGGCAGCCCCGCGCACCACCCTTGCGCGGGCATGAAACTTGCTGTCAACCCGACATGTCCTCACCGCTATCCCGCCCTGACGGCCCTACGGCTCTGCCTGGCCCCGTCGCTGCTGCGCCCGCGTCGCTCGGCCCTGCGCTGCGCCATGGCCGCTTTGAAGATGCGCAGGCGCTGTTCACCGGCTCGCTGTTTGTCTCGATCACCCTGGGGCTGTTTGCGCAGGCCGGGCTGCTGACGGGCAGCACCGCAGGTTTGGCGTTCTTGCTGCACTACGCGACAGGCCTGCCGTTTGGCGCGATTTTCTTTGCGATCAATCTGCCCTTTTACTGGTTCGCCTGGACGCGCATGGGGCCGGAGTTCACGATCAAGACCTTTGTCTCGGTGGCCATGCTGGCGCTGCTGGTCGATATCGGTCCGCGCTTTATCCATATCGATTACCTGAACCCGCTATATGCCGCGATTGCCGGAGGCCTGTTGATGGGCACCGGCTGCCTCTTTCTGGCGCGCCACCGCTCCAGCCTGGGCGGCGCCACCATTGTGTCGCTCTACCTGCAGGACCGCTATGGCATCCGCGCCGGCAAGGTGCAGATGGTCATCGACTGCACGGTGGTGCTGCTGGCGCTGTGGGTCGTGCCATTCGAGCGCGTGGCCTACTCGGTACTGGCTGCCGTCGTGATGAGCGTGTTTTTGTGGATTAGCCACCGTCCTGGCCGCTACGCTGGTAACTGACCGGGGCTGAAGTCCGTGTGCTTCAGGGACCGCTGGGGATGGCGGTTTCCGGCGCCGCTGCAGGCCTGGCTGGCGGCACTGGCTGGCTTGGCGCAGGCGCTGGCAACGGCTCGCTGGGCTGCTGCGGCGGGAAGGTCTCGCCCGGCCGGGGCTCGCGGTAGCGCACGGTAATACCGCTGTTGTCCTGCTCCTCGCCGGTGGCCATGTCATAGGCCTTGCCCACGCCTTTGCCCACCACCTTGGCCGTGCCCACCGCTGCATCGGCGGCCAGCCCCACGGCAGTCGCGGTCACGCTGACGGCGGCGGCGCCCACGGTCACCACACTGCAGCCGCCCAGCAGCGATGCGCAGGTGCAGTAAAAAGCCCCTGCGGCTACGGAGCGCAGGGGCTTCAAGAGGCGGCGGTCAGCGGCCATGCAGATCAGTGGATGCGCATGCCGGGCAGCGCGCCGGGGAAGGGCTCGAGCACATAGATGCCGGGGTGGGCCTTCTCGTCGGCATGGCTGGCGGCCAGCACCATGCCTTCGGAGATGCCGAACTTCATCTTGCGCGGCGCCAGGTTGGCGACCAGCACCGTGAGCTTGCCTTGCAGCTGCTCGGGCGTGTACATGCTGCTGATGCCGCTGAACACATTGCGCATCTTCGGCTGGCCGTCCTCGCCCTTTTCACCGACATCCAGGGTCAGCTGCAGCAGCTTGGTCGAGCCTTCGACGGCCTTGCATTCGACAATCTTGGCAATGCGCAGGTCAATGCGGGCAAAGTCGTCGATGCCGATGGTCTCGGCCAGCGGCTCGCCGCCGGGGGCGTTCGGGTCCACCACGGCTTCGGCTTTTTTCTCGGCCTTCTTGGCCTTGGCAGGCGCTGCAGCGGCAGCAGCTTTTTCCTGGCTGGCAGGGGTCTCGAACAGCGCTTCGAGCTGCAGCGGGTCCACGCGTTGCATCAGGTGCTGGTAGACGCCAATCTGGTGGCCAGCGCCCAGCGGCTTGGCCACGTCGCCAAATTGCTCGGGCGGCACGATCAGGAAGTTCGCCACTTCGGCGGCGATGCCCGGCAGGATCGGCTTGAGGTAGATCGTCAGGATGCGGAAGGCCTCGATGCAGACCGTGCAGACATCGTGCAGGCGCTGCTCCATGCCTTCCTTCTTGGCCAGCTCCCAGGGCTTGTTGGCATCGACATAGCTGTTGACCTTGTCGCACAGCAGCATGATCTCGCGGGCCGCACGGGCGGTGTCGCGCACCTCGTAGGCGGCCACAATCGCCTCCTTTTGCGCGCGCAGCACCGCCAGCAGCTCCTGGCCATCGACGCTCACCGCGCCCAGGCGGCCTTCAAAGCGCTTGCTGATAAAGCCGGCAGCGCGCGAGGCGATGTTCACGTACTTGCCGATCAGGTCGGAGTTGACGCGCAGCATGAAGTCTTCGGCAGTGAAGTCGATGTCTTCGTTCTTGCCATTGAGCTTGGCGCCCAGGTAGTAGCGCAGCCACTCGGGGTTCATCTTGAGCGCCAGGTACTTGAGTGGGTCCAGGCCGGTGCCCCGGCTCTTGCTCATCTTCTCGCCGTTGTTCACGGTCAGGAAGCCATGCACGCAGATCTTGGTCGGGGTCTTGCGGCCGCTGAACTTCAGCATCGCAGGCCAGAACAAGGTGTGGAAGGTGATGATGTCCTTGCCGATGAAGTGGTACTGCTCGAGCGCCGGGTCAGCCATGTAGGCCTCGTAGTCTTCGCCGCGCTTGCCCAGCAACTCCTTGAGCGAGGCGAGGTAGCCCACGGGCGCATCGAGCCAGACGTAGAAGTACTTGCCCGGTGCATCGGGGATCTCGATGCCGAAGTAGGGTGCATCGCGCGAGATGTCCCAGTCGTCCAGGCCTTCGCTGGTCGAGCCATCGGGGTTGGTGCGCACGCCAAACCATTCCTTGATCTTGGCGGCCACCTCGGGCTGCACATGCTGGCCGTCCTGGGTCCAGGTGGTCAGGAACTCGACTGCGCGCGGGTCGGACAGCTTGAAGAAGAAATGCTCCGAGCTCTTCATCACCGGCTTGGCGCCGGACAGCGCCGAGTAGGGGTTGATCAGGTCGGTGGGCGCATAGACGGAGCTGCAGACTTCGCAGTTGTCGCCGTACTGGTCCTTGGCGTGGCAGCGTGGGCATTCGCCCTTGATGAAGCGGTCAGGCAGGAACATGTTCTTCTCGGGGTCGAAGAACTGCTCGATGGTGCGCGTCTCGATGAAGCCGGCGGCCTTCAGGTCCAGGTAGATCTGCTTGGACAGCGCGTGGTTCTCGGGGCTGTCGGTATTGCTCCAGTTGTCAAAACCGATGTGGAAGCCGTCGAGGTACTGCTTGCGGCCGGCGGCGATGTCGGCGACAAACTGCTGGGGCGTCTTGCCCGCTTTTTCGGCGGCAATCATGATGGGCGCGCCATGGGCGTCATCAGCACCGACAAAGTTGACCGCATTGCCCTGCATTCGCTGCGCACGCACCCAGGTATCGGCCTGGATGTATTCCATGATGTGGCCGATGTGGAAGTTGCCGTTGGCATACGGCAGGGCGGTGGTGACGAAAATCTTTCGTTGAGACATAGGGTTGCGGAACTTTCTAATCACAGAGAGGACGCAGGCCGGTGGCCGTTGCGGATTCTGGTCACAGGGAGGGCGGCGTGCTGCCAGCCCTCGCGCGCGAAGGCGCTCCAGAACCGAGCAATTCTAGGCGCTTACGGGGCCGGATCGCGCGACCAGGGGATTGGCGGGGCTGGCTGGGCGGCTGCCCCAGCCAAAAAAGGCGCAGACCTCGTCGCGCCGGGCCATGGTGTCGGCCCGGCCCAGCGCCATCAGCGCCCGGGTGTAGCCCGGCTCGAACAGCAGGTAGCTCGCCAGCGCCGCGCTGCCCACGTTCTGGCTGTGCACGGACACGCCCATCGCGCCCAGCAGTGCCCGCACCGGCGTGGGGAGTTCTTGCAGGTGCTCCAGCGCCAACGCATCGAGCGACTGCGATGGCGTGATCACCAGCAGATCGAGCGGACGCAGCGCGCTGCGGGCGCGCTCGGCCTCGGGGATCAGGCTCAAGGTGTGGTTGATGCGCTGGGCCCGCTCCACATCGACCGACAGCGCATCGAGAAAGATGGTGGACAGCGCATGGCCGGCCACCTGGGCGAGCGAGGGGAACGGCGGGTGCTCGCCCTGGGGCAGGTTCAGCACCTCGTGCGAGCGGCCCACGCCGACGACGACGATGCGCTGGGCGCCCAGGTGCACGGCCGGGGCCAGCGGCGCGGTCTGGCGCATCGCACCATCGCCCAGGTAGTTGTACTGGCCGCGCAGCATCAGCTCGGCGGGCGCAAAGATGAAGGGGATCGACGACGAGGCCATCAGGTGCTGGTGGCTGATGCGGTCCTGGATGGCGCGGCGCTGCGTGCGCGACCAGGCAGGCACATGCGGGCCGGCTTCATAGAAGGTGATGTGCTCGCCGGTGGTGTAGCTCGATGCGGTGATCGCCAGCGCCGACAGCTTGCCGCTGTGCAGCAGGTGCGGGATTTTCTCCAGCGGCAGCTCGGCCTTGAGCAGCTCCAAAAGCGGCGCATTGTCCAGCAGCGAGCGCGGTTTGCTGTGGTGCCAGCGCGTCAGCGCCCAGCCCAGCGTCAACAGGCTCAGCCAGCGCGCGCCGCTGCGCATCACGCCAAAGGCATCGGCGCGGTAGACCTGGCTGGTGGAGAAATTGCGCCACACCCGCGAGAGGCGCTGCACGGCCAGGTCGAAATGGTCGGCGCCGCAGGCAAGACCTGCGGCATTGATCGCGCCGGCCGAGGTGCCCACGGCGATGGGGAAGGGCGTGGGTTCATGGTCGGCCCCGGCGTTCTGGCGCAGGCGCGAGAGCGCCTGCAGCACCCCCACCTGGTAGGCGGCACGCGCGCCGCCGCCTGAGAGCACGATGGCGGTGGACGCGGAATGGGGGCTGTAGTGCAGAGCGGGCGACATGGCCTGCACCATAGCCGAAACTGCAGGCCTTCGCCAAGCGGCTCTGTCGCCCAGCCGCTACTGCCGGCGCGGGCAGTGCCGCATCAGCGCGCCGCGCCCTTTTTCAGCAAGGTCGCGAGCTCCAGGTTCTGCAGCAGAACGATTTTCTGGTCACGGGCAAACGGGCGGGCGTTGTCGCTCAGCTCGCCTTGCAGCAGCACATAGACGCTGGCGGCGCCCGCTTGGCTGGCCGCGTCATGCAGCGCGCGCAGCGGCTCGATGCCATGCACGCCGGCCTTGCTGCGCTTGGTCTGCACCAGCGTGGTCTGGCCGTTGCGCGCCAGCTGCAGATCGGCCGCGCCTTGCTGCACGGGGGTGACGGCATAACCCTCGGCCTGCCAGGCGCGGCTCAGCCAGGCCTGCAGATCGCGGCCGGACATGGCGCCAGCCTGCGCCAGCAGCGCCTCGGTGGCCGCAGCGCTGGGCTGGCTCCACTGGCGCTTGGCGGCCATGGCGCCGATCACGAGGAAAGGCAGGCTGCCGGCGGCACCGACAAAGCGGATGTCCTTGGGCAGCAGCGCCAGGCACAGCACCACGATGATGGCTCCGACCACCACACTGATCCACCACGACGAGCGCAGCAAGATCGCAAACACGGAGTTCTCGGCCATTTTCAGTTTCACGGGTGCAGGTCTTTCAAGAGGTGCAGGGGAAAAGCCCAGATTGTCGCTGGTTCGCAAGGGCAAGCGTGGTTCGCTAGACTTATTGCTGTCTCAGGAATAGAAAACACGATGACAGTGACCGAACCAACGATACTGGCCGCGCTGGCCAGCGTCCAAGACCCGCATACGGGCAAAGATTTTGTCAGCACGCGTGCCGTGCGCAACCTCCAGATCCATGGCGGCGATGTCGCCTTTGAGGTGGAGATGGGTTACCCCGCCAAAAGCCTGGTGCCGCAGCTGCGCAGCCAGTTCGTGGCCGCGGCTAAGACGGTGCCGGGCGTGGACAACGTCTCGGTGAGCATCAGCAACAAGGTGATCACGCATGCGGTGCAGCGCGGTGTGCCGCTGATTCCCGGCGTGAAGAACATCATTGCGGTGGCATCGGGCAAGGGCGGCGTGGGCAAGAGCACCACCACCGCCAACCTGGCGCTGGCCCTGGCGGCCGAGGGCGCCAGCGTCGGCGTGCTGGACGCCGATATCTACGGCCCCAGCCAGACCATGATGATGGGCGTGGACGGCAAGCCCGAGAGCAGCGATGGCAAGACCATGGAGCCCAAGCTCAACCATGGCGTGCAGGTGATGTCGATCGGCCTCTTGGTCGACCAGGACCAGGCGATGATCTGGCGCGGGCCGATGGCCGTGCAGGCGCTCGAGCAAATGCTGCGCCAGACCAACTGGGCCGGCCTCGACTACCTGCTGATCGACATGCCACCGGGCACCGGCGACATCCAGCTCACCCTGAGCCAGCGCGTGCCGCTGACCGGCGCCGTGATCGTCACCACGCCGCAGGACATCGCCTTGCTCGATGCGCGCAAGGGCATCAAGATGTTCGAGAAGGTGGGCGTGCCGCTCCTGGGTGTGATCGAGAACATGGCCATGCATGTCTGCACCCACTGCGGCCATGTGGAACATATCTTTGGCGCCGATGGCGGCAAGCACATGGCAGCCGACTACAAGCTCGACTACCTGGGTGCGCTGCCGCTGTCGATGCAGATCCGCGAGCAGGCCGACAGCGGCACCCCCACCGTGGTGGCAGCGCCCGACAGCGAAGTGGCCGCCATCTACCGCCAGGTGGCCCGCAGCATCGCCGTCAAGATCGCGCAGCAGGCCAAGGACTTCTCGTCGAAGTTTCCGACCATCTCCGTGAGCAGCAATACCTGATGAACCTGCTCGCTGCCATGCGCTACCTGGCCGCGCTCCATGCGCATGGCCATTTCGCGCGGGCAGCCCAGGCCTGCCACATCACCCAGCCGGCCCTGTCCAATGCGCTGCGCGCGCTGGAGGCCGAGTTTGGCGTGGCCATCGTGCGCCGGGGCCGGGTGTTTGCC
This sequence comes from Comamonas sp. MYb21, assembly GCF_037479395.1. Taxonomy (NCBI): domain Bacteria; kingdom Pseudomonadati; phylum Pseudomonadota; class Betaproteobacteria; order Burkholderiales; family Comamonadaceae; genus Comamonas; species Comamonas sp. MYb21. The sequence goes on from NZ_JBBGZC010000002.1 coordinate 337,297, forward strand.
GGCTTCACGCCCGAGGGCGAGCAGGTGCTGCAAACCGGCCTGGAGATGCTGCAAAGCGAGGCGCGCCTGCGCCAACGCCTCTCCGCCCAGGCGGGCCAGCTGCAAGGGCAGCTGCGCATGGCGGCCGTGCCCACGGCCATGCCGATGCTGCTGCGCTTTGCCAGCCTGCTGCGCCGCCAGCACCCGGGCCTGGTGCCGGCGCTGCATGCGATGAGTTCGCCCGATATTGAACGCGGCCTCGAAGAGCTGAGCCTGGACCTGGCGCTGGGCTACAGCGACCGCATCCGCCGCCCGCGCACCCATTGCGCCCCCCAGTACCAGGAGCACTACTACCTGCTGCAGTCCGCGCCAGCACCGGCCTGCGTGGCCGATACCCTGCATGCGGCCGAGCCGCTGGGCTGGGCCCAGGCCGCGCAGCAGCCGCTGTGCCTGCTGACGCCCGATATGCACAACCGCCAGATCGTGGAGCGCAGCTTTTTGGCCGTCGGCGTGCTGGTGCAACCGGCGATGGAGACCAACTCGGTCCAGGCCTTGCTGCAGGCGGTGGGCGAGGGCCAGATGGCCAGCATTGTGCCCGGCGCCGTGCTGGCCACCGTGCGGCACACGCCGGGCCTGCGCGCCTGGCCCTTGGTGGAGCCGGTGGTCGAGAGCGAAGTCGCCTTTCTCTACCAGCAATCCCAGCAGGCCATGCCCGCGATGGAGGCGGCGCGCGCGCTGATGGCGCAGGACGAATGGCAGCAGCAATGCCTGCAGCATGCCGGGGCTTTGGCCGCAGCTGCGCCGCCATCCCAGCCATAGTTTTTCGAATGCTGGCATTGCGGCATTGAATTTGACGGCCAGCGGGCAGCGGGTTGAAATGCAGGGCTACACCGAGCCCCTGCCATGCAAGAACAAAAAATCGCCTTCTACAAAGGCCCAGCCGGTGGCTGGGGCGCTTTGAACAGTGTCAAGAACACACTGCTGCACCACGACATCGCGCTCAAGGGTGCCAAGACGCTGCTGTCGGCCAACCAGCCCGATGGCTTTGACTGCCCGGGCTGCGCCTGGCCCGACCGCAACCATGCCTCGACCTTCGAATTCTGCGAGAACGGCGTCAAGGCCGTCGCCGCCGAGGCCACGGCCCGGCGCGCGGGCCCGGAGCTGTTTGCCCGCTACAGCGTGCGCGAGCTGGCCCAGCACAGCGATTTCTGGCTGGAGGACCAGGGCCGGCTGACGCAGCCCATGGTCTATGACCCGGCCAGCGACCACTACCTGCCGATTGCCTGGGACGATGCCTTTGCGCTGATCGCCCAGCACCTGAACGCGCTGCCCAGCCCGGACCAGGCGGTGTTCTACACCTCAGGCCGGGCGAGCAACGAGGCGGCCTTTCTCTACCAGCTGTTTGTGCGCGAGTACGGCACCAACAACTTCCCCGATTGCTCCAACATGTGCCACGAGCCCAGCGGCTCGGCGATGCGCGAGCAGATCGGCGTGGGCAAGGGCACGGTGACACTGGCCGATTTTGAACAGGCCGATGCGGTCTTCATCTTTGGCCAGAACCCGGGCACCAACCACCCGCGCATGCTGGGCGAGCTGCGCGAGGCGCACAAGCGCGGCGCCCGCATTGTCAGCTTCAACCCCTTGCGCGAGCGCGGGCTGGAGCGCTTTGCCGATCCGCAGGACAAGCTGGAGATGGCGACCCTGGGCTCCAGCCCCATCAGCACGCACTATTTTCAGCTGCGTGTGGGCGGCGACCTGGCAGCGCTGCGGGGCATGCTCAAGCATGTGCTGGAGCAGGAGGCGGCGCGGGGCGGTGTGCTCGACCACGCCTTTATCGCTGCGCACACCACCGGCTTTGAGGCGCTGGCGCAAAGCCTGCAGGCTGAAGACTGGGCGCTGCTGGCGCAGGAATCGGGCCTGAGCGAAGCGCAGATGCGGGCGGCCGCCGAGGTCTACCTGGGCGCGGACAAGGTGATTGCCTGCTGGGGCATGGGCATTACCCAGCATGCGCATTCGGTGGCCACCATCCAGATGATTTTGAACCTGCTGCTGCTGCGCGGCCATATCGGCCGGCCAGGAGCGGGGCCTTGCCCGGTGCGCGGCCACAGCAATGTGCAGGGCGACCGCAGCATGGGTATTTGGGAAAAGCCGCCAGCCGCCTTGCTCGACCGGCTGCAGGAGGTCTATGGCTTTGCGCCGCCCCGCGCCCACGGCATGGACACGGTGGACGCCATTGCCAGCATGCGCGATGGCCAGGCCCAGGTGTTTTTTGCACTGGGGGGCAATTTTGCTGCGGCCACCCCTGATACCTATGAAACCTGGAAAGGCCTGCAGCGCTGCGCGCTGACCGTGCAGGTCACCACCAAGCTCAACCGCAGCCATGTGGTCCACGGCCGCGAGGCCTTGCTGCTGCCCTGCCTGGGCCGCACCGAGATCGACCTGCAAAACGGCCAGCCCCAGGGCGTGACGGTGGAGGATTCGATGAGCATGGTGCACCTGTCGATGGGTATGAACCCGCCGGCCTCGGCCCATCTGCTGTCCGAGCCGGCGATTGTGGCGCGCCTGGCCCATGCCACCCTGGGCGCGCGTAGCCGGGTGGACTGGCTGGCGCTGGCCGCCGACTACGCGCTGATCCGCGACGAGATCGCCAAGGTCTTCCCCGATTTTGCCGACTTCAACCAGCGCGTAGCCGTGCCCGGTGGCTTTCGGCTGCGCAACACCGCCAGCGAGCGCATCTGGACCACGGCCAGCGGCAAAGCCAGCTTCCACGCCCATGCGGTGCCGGTCGATACCCCCACGCACCGGGCGCGTGCGCGGCTGCGTGGCCAGCAGGTGTTCACCTTGCTGACCACCCGCTCGCACGACCAGTACAACACCACCATCTATGGCATGGACGACCGCTACCGGGGCGTGTTTGGCCAGCGCCGGGTGGTCTTCATCCATGCCGATGACATCCGCGCGCTGGGCCTGGCCGATGGCGACTGGGTCAATATCCACACCGTCTGGGACGATGGCCAGCAGCGCTGTGTCGAGGGCTTCAAGCTGGTGGCCTATGACATTCCGCGTGGCAACCTCGCCGCCTACTACCCGGAGACCAATCCGCTGGTGCCGCTGTCGGCCGTGGCCGCGCATGCCGGCACGCCCACCTCCAAATCGATCCCCGTGGTGCTGGAGCCCGGCCAGGCGCCGCAGTGATGGGTGAGTTGAACGCCGCACCGGCCCTCTCGCCGCTGGCGCAGCGCATGCTCAAAGCTTTGGCACAGGAGCAGGCCCGCACCGGGCAGGCGGTACCGCTGGTGCGCATCGCCAAGCACCTGGATGCCGCTGCCAGCAGCCTGCTGCGCGAGCTGACCATGCTCAACCTGCTGCTGGAGCAGGCCCAGCAGCCTGCCTGGGTGCAGGCCCAGGCGGTGGAGGGACGCTGGATGCTTGCGCTGACGGCGGCCGGCGCAGCGGCTGCGGCGCAGACCAGCGAGGCTTGAGGCCAGCCTCAGGCTCTCTGGTGGTTGCCCAGGTCAGGCCGCAACCGGGTGGCGGGCTTTGCGCGCCTGCTTGGTCTGGTACATGGCCAGATCGGCCTGCTGCAATGCAGTATCGGCATGGGTGCCCGGCGTGACGGCCACCAGACCCACGCTGGCGCCGGTGTAGTTCAGGCTCACGCCCTGGCCCAGGCACAGCGACTCGGCCCGGGTGCTGGCAAACAGGCGCGCCTGTGTTTCGTTCAGCGCCGGCGCAATCGGCTCGTGCAGGTGGGGGCCCAGGCCGGCAAAAACGAACTCATCGCCGCCCTGGCGGGCGATCAGGTCCGAGCCGCGCATGGCCTCGCGCATCTGGTCGGACAGCAGCTGCAAGAAACGGTCGCCCGCTTCATGGCCATAGCCGTCGTTGATGGCCTTGAAGCCATCCATGTCGATCATGCCCACGAACACATAGCGCTCCTGGCGCCGGGCAATGGCCTGCAGCTGGTCGAGCTGCTCGATCAGTGCGCGGCGGTTGGGCAGGCCGGTCAGCGCATCGGTGCGCGCCAGGCGCTGCAGCTCTTCGTTTTGCACCTGGATCTGGATGAGCAGCTGCTCGCGCTCGACCTGCTGGCCCAGGAACTGGGCAAACAGGCGCATGACATCCTGGGTATCGCGTTGCAGCGGTTTGCGTGATGCGCTGGCGCCGCACAGCGTGCCGTAGAGCGCACCGTCCGACAGGTGGACCGGTGTGCTGGCATAGGTCTGGATGCCCAGCGCCTGCGCGGCCTGCGAGTCGCCCCAGATCTGGCCGACATCGTCGGTGTAGAGGCAGTTCTCATCGATGGCGCGTTTGCACAAGGTGTCTTCCCAAGGCACGCTCAGGTTCTCGGGAATCTGCAGGCTTTGGGTGTTGCGCGCGAACAGCACCTGCTGGACACGCTGGCCCAGATCAATGCGCGTGAGGTAGGTGGATTCCAGACTGGTGACTTTTTGCAGCATCTCCAGCAGGGGGCGCGTCAGCTCCTCCAGACTGCGAGCTTTGGCAAACGTCTGGCCCAATTGTGAAATCAAGGCTTGCATAGGAATGGCTCGTTGAGAGATTACTGTTTCATATCGTAACTCGCAATCGGCCGCTTGGGGATGATCTCTTTCAATGGCGGCACCAGAGCGCGTCTACAAAATCTGCCGGCCAGGGGGGCAAGCGTGGATGGCCACGTTGTGCCTGAGGGCGTGCCGTGGTGTTTCTCCCCTCAACAGGCTGTGGCGGCGCCGGGTTCGCGCTGTCATGACCTTGCTTGCAGCAGGCCTTTTGCTGGGCGCGCGCGGCCTCTGGCTCGCAGGGAAATCCGGCAAGGGCTGGGGGTAAACGCGCATCAGTTATGTTTGCTGCATGAAACACAACTTTTTTGCGTTGGGCTGGCGCCAATTGCTGCGCGACTGGCGTGCCGGTGAGCTGCGGCTTTTGTTGGTTGCGGTGGCGCTGGCGGTGGCAGCGCTGACCTCGGTGAGCTTTTTCTCGGACCGCCTGCAAGCGGGGCTGCAGCGCGATGCCAGCCAGCTGCTGGGCGGCGACGTCGTGGTGGTGAGCGACAACAGCACGCCAGCGGCCTTTGCCGACAAGGCCCAGGCGCTGGGTTTGCAGGGTGTGACGACGGTCACCTTCCCGACGATGGCGCGCTCGGACGATGCCGATGGCGGTGAATCGCGCCTGGTGGGCCTCAAGGCCGTGCAGGCCGGCTACCCGCTGCGCGGCAGCCTGCGCACGGCTCCGGCTGCCGGCCAGCCCGATGCGCCGACGCGCGATATTCCTGCGCCCGGCGAAGTCTGGGTGGACCCGAGCCTGATCGAGGCGCTGGGCCTCAAGACCGGCTCGGTGCTGTGGCTGGGCGACAAGCGCTTCACGATTGGCCGGGTGCTGACGATCGAGCCGGACCGGGGCGCCGGTTTTCTGGGCTTTTCTCCGCGCGTGATGCTGGACTGGAGCGACCTGGCCGCCACCGGCCTGGTGCAGCCGGCCAGCCGCTTGCTCTACCGCTTTGCCGTCGCCGGTGAGCCCGCAGCAGCAGCGCAGTTTCTGCAATGGTCCGAGACCGAAGTGGCCCAGCCCCACAGCCATGGCGTGCGCATCGAGTCGCTGCAAAGCGGCCGGCCCGAGATGGAGCAAACCTTGGAGCGCGCGCAGAAGTTCCTGAACCTGGTGGCCTTGCTGGCCGCGCTGCTGTCGGCCGTGGCCGTGGCCTTGGCCGCCCGCACCTTTGCCAGCGCCCACCTCAATGGCGCGGCATTGCTGCGCGTGCTGGGCCTGGCCCAGCGCGCCATTGCCGGCGCCTATGTGGTCGAGTTTGTCATCGTCGGCCTGGCCGCCAGCCTGCTGGGCGTGGCGCTGGGCTATGCGATGCACTACCTGTTTGTCTGGCTGATGGCGGGCCTGCTGGCCGTCACCTTGCCCGCTGCCAGTGGCTGGCCGCTGGTGATGGGGGTGGGCATGGGCATGACCTTGCTGCTGGCCTTTGGCCTGCCGCCCGTGCTGCAACTGGCCCAGGTGCCGCCGCTGCGCGTGCTGCGCCGTGACCTGGGGGCTCTGCGCCCGGCCTCGGCCTCGGTGCTGCTGCTGGGGGTGCTGGGCTTTGCGGCGATGCTGTTGCTGGTCAGCGGTGATGCCAAGCTGGGCGGCATTGCGGTGGGCGGTTTTGCGATGGCGATTGTGGTGTTTGGCCTGCTGAGCGCCGCGGCCATCAGCTTGCTGCGCCGCATGGTGAATGAGCGCACGGCGCCGCGCTGGCTGCTGCTGGCCACGCGCCAGGTCGCCGCCCGGCCCTGGTTTGCCGTGGTGCAGGTCAGCAGCCTGGCCGTCGGCCTGATGGCGCTGGTGCTGCTGGTGCTGCTGCGCACCGACCTGATCCAGACCTGGCGTCAGACCACACCGCCCGATGCGATGAACCGCTTTGTCATCAACATCATGCCGGACCAGGCCGATGCCTTCCAGCAGCGCCTGCGCCAGGCCGGCATCGACAAATGGGACTGGTACCCGATGATTCGCGGCCGCCTCATCCAGATCAATGGCAAGGATGTGGGCCCGGGCGACTACAGCGAAGACCGCGCCAAGCGCCTGGTCGACCGTGAGTTCAATATCTCCCACAGCGATGTGCTGCAGGAGCACAACCAGATCGTGCAGGGCCGGTGGACGCCGGGCGAGGCCGGTGGCGTCAGCGTCGAAGAGGGCATTGCTGAAACCCTGGGCCTGAAGATGGGCGACCGCCTGCTGTTTGACATGGGCGGCGTGCAGCACGAGAGCACGATCACCAGCCTGCGCAAGGTGGACTGGGGCTCGATGCGCGCGAATTTCTTTGTCATGTACCCGGTCGCGCAAATGGACGATGTGGCCGTCACCTACCTGGCGGCCTACCGCGCGCCCGATACGGCGGGCTTTGACAATGGTCTGGTGCGCGAGTTTCCCAACATCACCAATGTGGACCTGCGCGCCACCGTGGCGCAGCTCCAGCAGGTGCTCAACCAGGTAATCCGCGCGGTGGAGTTCCTGTTTGGCTTTACCTTGGCCGCCGGCCTGGTGGTGCTGTTTGCCGCGATCACCGCGACGCGCGAAGAGCGCGCCCGTGAGTACGCGATCATGCGGGCCGTGGGCGCGCGCAGCCAGCTGCTCCAGCAGGTGCAGCGCGCCGAGCTGGCCGGTGTGGGCCTGCTCGCCGGCGTGCTGGCCAGCGTGGTGGCCATGGCCATTGGTTGGGCATTGGCCCGGTTTGTGTTCGACTTTGCCTGGGTGCCGCGCTGGTGGGTGCCGCTCGCTGGCGGCGCCTGTGGCGCCTTGCTGGCGCTGGTGGCAGGCTGGTGGGGCCTGCGCGAGGTGCTGCGCCGCCCGGTCGTCGTGACTTTGCGCGAAGCGGTGTGAATGCTGCGCCATAGAGCGGTAATATCGCGGGTGACAGGACTGTGGGCGCTGTGCAGGCGCAGCGCCCGCTGCCCGATCCTCTGCCCCTGCGTACCCTGAGAGCCCTCTATGCACATCGAAGAAAAGCCCCCGTTTGACACCCCTTTTGAATGGATCGGCGGCGAGGACCAGGTGCGGGCGCTGGTGGACCGCTTCTATGACCTGATGGACCTGGAGCCCGGCTACAAGGAATTGCGGGACGCCCATGGCAGCAGCTTGCAGGATGCGCGCGACAAGCTGTTCTGGTTTCTCTGCGGCTGGCTGGGCGGCCCCGACCATTACCAGCAGCGCTTTGGCCACCCGCGCCTGCGCATGCGCCATATGCCGTTTTCGATCGGCATTCTGGAGCGCGACCAGTGGCTGGCCTGCATGGACCAGGCGATGGGCGATGTCGGCGTCGATGAGAAACTGCGCAGCCGCCTGGGCCAGAGCTTTTTCCAGACCGCGGACTGGATGCGCAACCGCTGACCCCAGCCCGAGCCGCTGCTGGGTTGCGCAGGCATTCTGTGCAGCGCCCCGTCTGCCGCGGGAGGCTTGCCGCCCATTACCTGATTTCTTGACTTCTGTCATGCACCGGGTTCGCAAAATGCAACGTCCACGCTGGTTTGCATTCCCTATTGGGGCGCCGCAGCGCTTTGGCCCATAATCAAGCCACTAAAAACGAAGAGGGTGGATGAGGGTTATGAATACCAATTTGATGGTGGTTTCGGCGCTGGTGGCCGCCTTGCTGGTCTGGGGCGTGCTGGTCTACAACCGCTTGATGGCCTTGCGCAACCGCACCAGCAATGCCTTGGCGCAAATCGATGTGCAGCTCAAGCGCCGCTACGACCTGGTGCCCAACCTGGTGGCGGTGGCCAAGAAATACCTGGAGCACGAGTCCCAGACCCTGGAAGCGGTGATCCGCGCGCGTGGCCAGGCCCAGGCAGCGGCCAGTGCGCTGCGCGCAGCCCCCAGCAAACCAGAGGTGGCCGATGCCATGGTGGCCGCCGAGAGCGCGCTGGGCGGCGCCCTGGGCCGCCTGATGGTGCTGACCGAAAGCTACCCGGACCTCAAGGCCGACGACACGATGCGCTCGCTCAGCGAAGAGCTGGGCAGCACCGAAAACCGCATTGGCTATGCGCGCCAGGCCTATAACGACCAGGTGCTGGCGTTCAACAACGCTTCGCGCGCCTTCCCGGCGATTGTGGTGGCCTCGATGCTGGGTTTTCATGCGATGCCGATGCTGCAATCGACGCAAAATGCCCAGGAGCGCGAAGCCGTTCGCGTGCAGTTCTAAGCCGATGAAGGCCGCGGCCCAAGACCACGGCGGCGCGCTGCGCTGTGAGGCCGCAGCGGCGCAGACATGAACTTCTGGGATTTCCAAGCCAGCGCAAGGCGCCGCACCTGGGGACTGGTGGCCGCTTTTGCGCTGCTGGTGCTGGGCATTGCGCTGGGCGTGCACCTGGTGCTGGCGCTGGTGTTCTGGACGCCCGCGCTGGTGGCGGTGGCCTTCAGCCAACTGCGGCTGGAGCAGGTCGCCGTGCATTACCCGGCCGGTTTTCTGGCCACCAATATCGGCATCGTCAGCCTGATGGTGCTGGGCGGCGCCTGGATCAAGCGCAGCAATCTGCGCCAGGGCGGCCTGTACCTGGCCAGGCAGCTGGGCGCGCGCGAGCTGCGCCCATCGGTATCGCATGCCGAGCAGCAGTACCAGAGCATTGTCGAGGAGCTGTGCATTGCCGCCGGCGCCCAGCGGCCCCAGGCCATGGTGCTGCCGCGTGACCGCTCGCTCAATGCCTTTGCCGCCGCCTGGGAGGCCGAGGATGCGGTGATCGTGGTGTCCATGGGCGCGCTGGAATACCTCAGCCGCGACGAACTCAAGGGCGTGGTAGCGCATGAGCTGTCCCATCTGCACGAGGGCGATACGCGGCTCAACATGGAGCTGGCCGGCTATGTGTTCGGGCTGGAGATGCTGTTCAACTACGGGCGCGACTGGGTCGAGCGCGGTGTGTCGCTGTTTGGCTGGCCGCTGATGGCCGTGGGCTGGCTGGGCTGGTTGGCGGCGCAGGTGCTCAAGGCAGCCGTATCGCGCCAGCGCGAATACCTAGCCGATGCCCGCGCCGTGCAGTGGACCCGCAACCCCGATGGCCTGGGCCGCGTGCTGCGCAAGGCGCTGTGGCAGCAGGACTACCCCTTGCAGGCCGATGCCCTGCAGCCCCGTGGCGGCGCAGCCGGGGCCTATTCACCGCTGATGGAGCACATGCTGCTGCTGGAGGTGCACAGCATCGAAGAGATGCATGACTTCTGGCACCTGGGCGGCGCGCGCTGGCTGGCCAGCCACCCCAGCCTGGAAGAGCGCATCGCCCGCATCTATGGCGACGACGAAGCGCGCGAGGCGCTGCCGCTGCAGGACCCGGACCAGCGCTGGGTAAATCCTTTCAGCGCCCCCTTGCCGCAGGGCAAGCCCGGGGCTTCTTAAAAGCTAGCTGTCAACGCTTGGGCTTGGCGCTGCGGTACTGCGCCGCCCAGGATGCGACCTGCTGGGCCACCGGGTCGGGTGCGGGCACGGCTGCTGCCTGCTGGGCCAGTGCCTGCATCTGCAGCAGCGCATCGGCCACATTGACGGCGCTGGCCGTCATCGATGCGGCACGCAGCAGCACCACCAGGGCGCCGGCGCCGCCATCGGCCGGGCGCGCCTGCACAAAAGCCAGCACCTCGTTTTTCTGCACCAGCCAGCTGTGCACCCGGCCTTTGAGCACCGGCATGCGCCCGGGTGAGCCCAGGCCCTTGCCATGCACCACGCGCACGCAGCGCAGCCCCTGGCGCTGTGATTGGCGGATAAAGCTGCCCAGCGCCTGGCGCGCCTCGTCGGTGCGCAGGCCATGCAGGTCGATCTGGCGCTGGATGGTCCAGTGCCCGGCGCGCAGCTTGTGGACCACATCGCGGCCAATGCCCTTGCGCCGAAAGCTCAGCTGGTCGTCGGTGTCGAGCAAGGTGCTGGCGTCGAACTCGTCACTCATCGCTTCGAGCAGCACGCGCTGCTCGTCGGCCCAGTGCTGCAGCGGCAGCGGATCGGGCGGAGACGTTTCGGCGCTGATCTGGCCGCTGCTGGGCAGCGGGCGCACGGCGCCCACGGTCTGGCGAAACAGCTGGCGGTCGCGCTCGCTCTGGCGCAGCGCTTGCTGGCGGGCGGCTTCTTGCAGCTGGCGCTGGGCTGCCTGCTCGGCCTGCAAGGCCGTCAGCGCCTTGCGCAGCTGCTTGAGCTCCCGCAGGGATGCCACGCGGCCGGTTTTGTCCTGCTTACTCACATCTCACCTTCCTCGGCCATCGACAGTGCTGCTCCGGGCCCAACAATAATATGGTCCAGCACACGCACATCGACCAGGGACAAGGCGGCCTGCAAGCTCTGCGTGAGTTGCTGGTCCGCCTGGCTGGGCGTGACCTGGCCGCTGGGGTGATTGTGCGCCAAGATCACCGCTGCAGCGTGGTGGTGCAGCGCCCGCACGACCACTTCGCGCGGATAGACGCTGGCCTGGCCCAGGGTGCCGCGAAACAATTCCTCCAGTGCGATCAGCTGGTGCTGGCTGTCGAGAAACAGCACGGCAAACACCTCATGCTGCTTGTGCGCCAGGTGCAGCTGCACATAGGCTTTGACGGTGGAGGCACTGCCAAGCAGGCTGCGCTGCTGCAATTGCTGGGCCATCGCGCGGCGGGCCAGCTCCAACACCGCGATCAGCTCGGCGCGCTTGGCCGGGCCCAGGCCCTTGACCTGCGCGAGCTCGGCGCTGCTGGCCTGCAGCAGGCCGTTGATGCCGCCAAAGCTGCCAACATTGCCAAGGGCATCGGGCTGGCGCGGGGCCAGCAGCTCGGCGGCCCATTGCAGCACGCTTTTGCCGGCCATGCCGGTGCGCAGCACAATGGCCAGCAGCTCGGCATCGGTCAGGGCGCCCGCGCCCTTGGCGAGCAGTTTCTCGCGCGGCTGGCAGTCGCTGGGGAGGTCTTTGAGGGGCATGCAGTCCTTTCAGTCCGGCTGGCCGGTCACAGGGTGGGCGCCAGTCGGGCGGGGCAGGGGCGGTGCATGCCATGCGCAGGCAGGGGCAAGGCAGCAAAGATGGGTGTTCATCGGCACTCCTGGAGGTTCGCTGTCGGCCGGTGGCCTTGTGTCCGGGCAAAAATCCCCGTGGGGTCGGGTTCTGCCGGGCATCTTTTGATATAGGTTGCATGCAGGGGTTTCACCCTACAACCTACAATACACCCCAGTTTATAGGGATTTGCATGACTACTCCGATGGCCCCCGTGACGCCGCTGCCTGTTGATGCGCCAGTGGTACAACCCGGATCGTTTCTGACCTTGCACTACCGCCTGGCTGGCCCGGCGGGCGATGTGATCAACACCTTTGAAGGCAAGCCCGCGACCCTGTCGCTGGGCATGGGTGAGCTCTCGCCTGCGGTCGAGAACCTGCTGCTGGGTCTGCCCGAGGGCGCGCATGCCACCTTCCACGTGCCCGCTGGCGAAGCCTTTGGCGAGCGCAACCCCGAGATGGTGCAGTGGGTGGCGCGCCGCCTGCTCAACGAGCTGGGCGATCCGATGGAGCAGTACACGCTGGGCGATGTGGTGCAGTTCCCCACCCCTGATGGCGCCAGCACCTACGCCGGTGTGGCGATGCAGGTACGCGACGACGGCGCCGTGCAATTCGACTTCAACCACCCGCTGGCCAGCCAGCCGGTGACCTTTGAAGTCCAGCTGATCGGGGTGCTCTGAGCATGCTGCGGCCCCAGGAAATCGTATTGGCCGAGCCGCGTGGCTTTTGCGCCGGTGTGGACCGGGCGATCGAGATCGTCGAGCGGGCGATCGAGAAGTTTGGTGCGCCCATCTATGTGCGCCACGAGATCGTGCACAACACCTATGTGGTCAACGACCTCAAGGCCAAGGGCGCAATCTTCATTGAAGAGCTCGATGACGTGCCGCCAGGCGCCACCTTGATCTTCTCGGCCCATGGCGTGAGCAAGGCCGTGCAGCTGGAGGCCGAGCGCCGAGGCTTTAGCATTTTCGATGCCACCTGCCCGCTGGTGACCAAGGTCCATGTGGAAGTGGCCAAGCTGGCCAAAGAGGGCTATGAGTTCATCATGATCGGCCACAAGGGACACCCCGAGGTCGAGGGCACGATGGGCCAGCTGTCCGAAGGCATCCACCTGGTCGAAGAGGTGGGCGATGTGGCCCATGTGACCCCCAGTCAGACCGAAAAACTGGCGGTGGTGACCCAGACCACGTTGAGCGTGGACGATGCCGCCGAGATCACCGCTGCCGTCAAGCTGCGCTTTCCGCAGATCCGCGAGCCCAAACAGCAGGACATTTGCTACGCGACGCAGAACCGCCAGGATGCCGTCAAGGTGATGAGCAGCCAGGTGGACCTGGTGATCGTTGTGGGCAGCCCCACCAGCTCCAACAGCAACCGCCTGCGCGAGCTGGCCGTCAAGCTGGGCACGCCGGGCTATATGGTGGACAACGCTGACGAGCTCCAGCCCGAATGGTTTGACGGCATCGCCCGCGTGGGTCTGACGGCAGGCGCTTCGGCCCCCGAGGTGCTGGTCAAGCAGGTGATCGAGCGCATCAAGGTGCTGGGCGCGACCTCGGTGCGCAAGATGGATGGCATCGAGGAAACGGTGAAATTCCCGCTGCCCAAGGGCCTGAAAATCGATGTCGGCGGGCTGGAGATTTCTGCACGATCTCCGGAGACGGGTCGCTGAACGAGGCCTTGTGGCCTGGCGGCTCGTCCACTCCCCCTTGATCGCGGTGGGCAGCGCCCACCTCCACCCCCTTTCATTGGGCAGGCCTAGGCGCTGCCCCACCCCAAGAGGTAATTCATGCTTGATATTTTGTTGCTTCGCAAAGACCTGGACTCGGTCATCGCCCGTTTGCAGACCCGCAAGAGCCCCCAGGCGTTTTTGAATGTCGAGGCCTTCAAGGCGCTGGAGGCAGAGCGCAAGACCATCCAGACCCGCACCGAAGAGCTGCAGGCCAAGCGCAACCAGCTGTCCAAGCAAATTGGCATGCTGATGGGCAAGGGCGAAAAGGACGCGGCCGAAGCGGCCAAGGCCGATGTGGCCGCGATGAAGACCGAGCTGGAGCAGTCGGCCACGCGCCTCGATGAACTGCAGGCCGAGCTGCAGGCCATGCTGGTGGCCGTGCCCAACCTGCCGCACGAAAGCGTGCCGGTGGGCGAGGACGAGTCGGCCAATGTCGAAGTGCGCCGCTGGGGCACGCCCCGCAGCTTTGATTTCGAGATCAAGGACCATGTCGATGTGGGCATGCCGCTGGGCCTGGACTTTGAAGCCGGCGTCAAGCTGACGGGCTCGCGCTTTACGGTGATGAAGGGCCCGATCGCCCGCCTGCACCGCGCGCTGGCGCAGTTCATGATTGACCTGCAGACCGAGCAGCACGGCTACACCGAGTGCTATGTGCCCTACATCGTCAACAGCGACTCGCTCAAGGGCACAGGCCAGCTGCCCAAGTTCGAGCAGGACCTGTTTGCCGCCAACAAGGGCGGCCAGGATGCCGAGCCGGTGCCCGATACCGCCGCGCTCTACCTGATCCCGACCTCGGAAGTGCCGCTGACCAACCTGGTGCGCGACGAAGTGCTGAGCGAAGACCAGCTGCCGATCAAGCTGACGGCGCACAGCCCCTGCTTCCGCTCGGAAGCGGGCTCGGCCGGCCGCGATACGCGCGGTCTGATCCGCCAGCACCAGTTCGACAAGGTCGAGATGGTGCAGGTGGTGCATCCGGACAAGAGCTACGAGGCGCTCGAAGAGATGACGCGCCACGCCGAAGACGTGCTGCAGCGCCTGGGCCTGCCGTACCGCGTGCTGGCGCTGTCCACCGGTGACATGGGCTTTGGCGCTGCCAAGACCTATGACCTGGAAGTCTGGCTGCCCGCGCAGAACACCTACCGCGAAATCAGCTCGGTGAGCAACTGCGAAGCCTTCCAGGCCCGCCGCATGCAGGCCCGCTTCAAGAACGCGCAAGGCAAGAACGAGCTGGTCCACACCTTGAACGGCTCGGGCCTGGCCGTGGGCCGCACCCTGGTGGCCGTGCTGGAGAACTACCAGAACGCCGATGGCTCGGTGACCGTGCCCGAAGCGCTGCAGCCCTACCTGGGCGGCGTGGCCGTGCTGAAGGTCTAAGTTTTTTAGGCTCTCCCTTGTCCAAAGCCGGTGCAGCGATGCACCGGCTTTTTTGTTGGCATCGGCTTAGGCCAGCGCCAGGCGTGCCTCTCCCCACACCGGCATATAAAACAGGCGCGGGCGCGGCAACTGTGCCATCCAGGCGCTGTAGCTGCGCGCGGCAATCTGGTGCAACTGGCGGATGTGCTGGGGCAATTGCGCCAGGATCTGTGCCTGGCTTTGCACGGCGGGGCCAGCTGCGCTGCGCAGCTCGGGCGCGCCTTCATCGCACCAGTCGCGCACGCTCTGGGCGGTGACTTCCAGATGGCCTTGGAAGGCCCAGTGCCGCCCATGCACAAAGCCCTTGTTCAGGCAGTGGCGGCCGTACATGCTGCGGGTGGCGCCTGGTGGAATCTCAAAACTGTCGTAGTGCCAGTTGAAGAGGGTGGCCTCGGCGGGCAAGTCCATCTGCTCTTGGGCTTGGGGCGTGACCCAGACGCGGCTCCAGCCGATGTTGGCGCAGGGGTTGCGCCAGACGCGCGCGCCCATCGCACGGGCCAGCATCTGCGCGCCAAAGCAATGGCCGAGCACGGGCACGTCCGCCGCCAGGGCGCTTTGCAGCAGGCAGCGCTCCTGCTCGATCCAGCGCAGCTGCTCATTGGCGCAATGGTTGCTGCCGAGCACGACGATGCCTCGGTAGTCACGCGCGCGCATGGCTGCGATGCCCTCGTTGCAGGGCCTGATCAATGCACAGGGGATGCCCTGCTGCTGCAAATGTGCAAGCAGCACGCCTGGGCCCTGCGAGGTTTCATGCTGGAGGATGGCGACAGGTTTCATGGAGGCTGGCTTGCAGGTCAAGCCTTGGGTGATGAGGCCTCCACTGTAGAAAGCCCGGCATTGAGCGCATATCTAGACTGCGCGGGCTGGCATCAAGATGGCGTCAAGGGGTGGCAACCTGCGTTGTGGTCTTTTCCGGCGCTGCTGCAGCGCGCCGGGCTCCTCTCTATGATCGGCAGCAGGTGGCCTTGCCGCACTTGCGCCCGCACCCCGCCGGGCCGCAGCGGTGGGCCCCAGCCCTACACAGAAAGCTGAGGTAAAGCATGTCGGATCAAGCCTACCAACCGCCCAAGGTCTGGACCTGGGACAAAGGCAATGGGGGCGCTTTTGCCCATATCAACCGCCCCGAAGCGGGCGCCACGCATGACAAGCTGCTGCCGGTGGGCGAGCACCCCTTGCAGCTGTATTCGCTGGGCACGCCCAATGGCGTCAAGGTGACGATCATGCTCGAAGAGCTGCTGGAGCTGGGCATTGCCGAGGCCGAGTACGACGCCTGGCTGATCAATATCGGCGAAGGCGACCAATTTGGCAGCGGCTTTGTCGAGGTCAACCCCAACTCCAAGATTCCCGCGCTGCTCGACCGCAGTGGCAGCACGCCTGTGCGCGTGTTCGAGTCGGGCTCCATCTTGCTGCACCTGGCCGAGAAGTTTGGCCAGTTCCTGCCCAAGGAGGGCGCAGCCCGCACCGAGGTGCTGAACTGGCTGTTCTGGCAGGTGGGCAGTGCGGCCTTTCTGGGCGGCGGCTTTGGCCATTTTTATGCCTATGCGCCAGAGAAGATGGCCTACCCGATCAACCGCTATGCGATGGAGGTCAAGCGCCAGCTCGATGTGCTCAACCGCCAGCTCGCCGAGCAGCGCTTTATTGCTGGGCAGGATTACAGCATTGCCGACATGGCCGCCTGGCCCTGGTATAGCGCGCTGCTGAACAACGAGGTCTACAACGCGGCCGAGTTCCTGGATGTCGCGTCCTACCAGCATGTGCGCCGCTGGACCGATGAGATCGCGCAGCGCCCTGCGGTGCAACGCGGCCAGCGGGTCAACAAGGTACGCGGTAGTTCGCCGATGCCCGAGCGGCACAGCGCAGCGGACTTTCTGCGCTGATTCAGAAGCTGGCGTGCTGGGCCGATCAGGCGCGCCAGAAATACCAGCCCGCCAGCACCAGGACCAGCGCCACCACGAATACGGCCGTCCAGGCGCCCGAGCTTTGCACCCGGCCCGGTTCATGGCCGGGGGCCATCCAGGCGGCGGTACCCGCAGGCGCGGACGCTGGGTGGCTGGGGGTGTTGGGCTGGCGGTTCTCTACCAGCCATTGCTGCGGGTCACCCGATTCAATCCGGTCCTTGGCGTCCTTCAAGCCGATGCCGGTCGCATCCCGGAGCAGCTTGATGGCGACGATCTTGTCGCCCCGGGCCAAGGCTGCTTCGATGGCCGCGCGCAGCGCGGCACCCTCGCGGGGCGGCTCATGGCCGTCGCCGCCATCCAGCTGTGATTCCAGCGCATGCTTGGCTTCTGCCAGGCCCATGCCGGTTTCTTCGCGCAGGCGCTTGATGGCGGCAATCTTGTCGTTATTGCGCCAAAGCGACGCGATATGGGCGGGGATGGGAGCGGACATGGGCAAAGGGCTGCGGATGGTGAAGCAGCAGCCTTTGTACCCCGTTTGCGCGGCTGTGCTTATAGGACGGAGGCTGACATTACCGCCTCCTGGATCAGCGCCTTAGCCCGGTGTCCATCCCTTGGGCACGCGCGGCTTGTCAATGCCCGCCAGGCCGCAGAGCACATCGGCCATGCCTGAAAAATCCAGACCGCCATGCTGGCTGGCGCGGGCCAGGCTGTAGGACTCGTGCACGGCCGCAGCCACCGGCATGGGCACCTTGCTGGCATGGGCGGCAGCGACGACCAGCGACATGTCCTTGTGGGCCAGGTCGATCGTGAATCCCGGCGTGGTGTCACCCTGCAGCACCTTGTTGGCAAAGTTCATGCGCAGCTGGCCATTGGTGGCCGAGGTGCCCAGCAGCACCTGCAAGGTCTTGGTGATATCGAGGCCAAAGCGCTGCGACAGCGCCAGCGCCTCGGCATTCACCTGGGTCAGGGTGACAGCCAGGTAGTTGTTGACCAGCTTGGTGCGCCCGCCCGTGCCCACCGGGCCGCAGTGGTGCGTGGTGGTGCCCATGGCGTCGAGCAAGGGCTGCACGCGGGCCAGATCGGCATCGCTCGCGCCCACCATGAAGAGCGACTCGCCCCGGTCGGCATGCTCGGCCAGGCGGCCCACGGGCGCATCCACCATCGTCAGGCCCTTGGCAGCGGCCTGCTGGGCCAGCCGGTCGGTGGCCAGCGGGTCGATGGTGCTCATGTCCATCAGAATGCTGCCGGGCTGGGCATGGGCAAAGATGCCGCCCTCGCCCAGCGCCGTCTGCTCCACCTCGACTGACGAGGGCAGCATGGTGACGATGATGCTGCAGTCGCGGGCAAGCGCGGGCACATCGGCGCTTTGCGCACCCATGGCCACCAGGTCCTTGACTGCCGTCGGGTTCAGGTCATGGACGACCAGGCTGAACCCTTTTTTGACGAGGTTGGCGGCCATGGGCTTGCCCATGCGGCCCAGGCCGATAAAACCGATCTTGTCTGCCATGCATGTCTCCTTGTTGGTATGCAGCCATGATGGCAGGCGTGGGGTGCTGGCCCCTGTCAACCACAGGACATCAACGGGGCAGCGCAAAGGCGGCCAGCACCTCCAGCACTGCAGCGGCTGCCGGGTTGTGGCTGCCATCGCGGCGGTGGGCCACGGCCATGGGGCGCATCAGCCGGGGCCAGAGCTGGCGCACCTGCACGCCAGGCAGGTGCAGCTGGTCTTCCACCTCTTCGAGCGGCAGGATGACGGCACTTTGGCTGGCCGCTGCCAGGCTTTTGAGGGCGCCGGGGTAGCTGAGCGTGAGAAATGGCCGGGGATGGTGGCCTGCCTGACCGAACCAGCCGGCAATCAGCCCATGCATTTGCGTGGCCGGCGCGAACGAGGCCCAGCGCTTGTCCGCCAACCAGTCCGGCGTCACCCGCTTGGGCGCCTTCCAGGCGGCGGGCAGCAGCACCACCATCGGGTCATTGCGCCAGGGCGTGAGCACAATCTCGGCGCTGCTGGGCTGGGGGCTGGCCACAATCGCCACATCCAGCGAGCCCGCGCGCAGGCGCTGCATCGCATCGGCCGAGCCCACCGCTTCGAGCTTGACCTCGACGCCCGGGCTGCGCTGGCTGAGTTGCTCGAGCATCATCGGCAAGAGGCGTGTGCTGACCCCTGCCGACACCCCCACCTTGACCAGACCTTCGCGGCCACTGGCGCGGCGCTGCACCAGGTCGATCAGCTCATCGCTGGCATCGAGCAGTTGGCGGCCGTGGGCCACCAGCACTTCGCCCGCTGCCGTGAGCACCGCCTGGCGCCGGCCGCGCAGCAGCAGGGCCGTGTCCATGCGCGCCTCCAGCTCCTTGATATGCAGGCTGATCGCCGGTGGCGACAGGTGCAGCGCTTGCGCCGCCGCGGCAAAGGTGCCCAGATCGGCAATGGCGACCAAGGTTTGCACCTGGTCGAGGTTCAGGTTTCGCATCAGTTTTTCTGAAGTGAATGCATAGGAAATTCAACTTTACAGAAGTCTGGCCGGCGCCGAGCATCGGTGTCCATGCAAAACCCTCGACCACTCCCTGACTCCTTGCCCCATCCGTCACCACCGGTGGCCAAGCTGCCGCTCGGCTGGCTGGCCCAGCGCTGGCATGGCTGGCTGGACCTGTGCCAGCGCGCCGAGCGCCACATCAGCGAGAACTTCCGGGTGCCACCAGGTGGTGGCTAAATGGGCGCATCGCTTCTCCATGGCGCCATCTGCCAGCGGCCGCCATCGAGCGCCAGCCGGTGCGTCAAGGCCAGCGCATCAAGCAGCGCCTCATCGTGCGAGACAACAACCAGGCAGCCCGGGTAGCTGCGCAGCATGTCCTCCAGCGCTTGCAGCGCGGCCAGGTCCAGGTGGTTGTCGGGCTCGTCCAGCAGCAAGAGCTGCGCGGGCGCATCGCGGTACAGCGCGCAGGCCATGGCGGCCTTGAGCCGTTCGCCACCACTCAGCTGGCCGCTGGGCTGCAGAATGCAGCGCGCATCGAGCCCCAGCTGCGCCAGGCGCATGCGCAGCACGCCTTCCGGTGTCTGGCAGTTGCTTTGCTGCAGCTGGGCCAGCAGGCTGCGCGCCGGGTCGAGCCCGCTTTGCTGCTGGTCCAGCATGGCCCAGGGCACATGCACTTGCCGCTGTCCAGCGCTGGGCGCCAGTTGGCCGGCCAGGATCTGCAGCAGGCTGCTTTTGCCGCTGCCATTGGGCCCTGTGATGGCCAGGCGCTGGCCCGCGCGCAGCTGCAGGTTCAGTGGCTGCGCGCCAGGCAGGCGTGGTGACTGCAGCGCCTGCAGCTCGGCAACGATGGCATCGCTGTTGCGGCCCCGGCCAAAGGCCTCGGCCGGCAGCTGCCAGTGGAGGGGGCCGGCCTGCCAGGCTATGGCCTGGGCCGCTTCGCTGACGCGGGCATGCAAAGCCTCACGGGCAGCGGCATGCTGGGTCAGCAGTTTGCCCGACGTGGCCTCTGCGCGCTGCTTGGCGCCGCCCAGCAAGATCTTGGCCTGGTTGGCTTGCTTGCCCTCTTTTGCGCCTCTGGCCTGCCTGCGCTCCTGCCGCTCTTGCTGTGCGCGCAGCGCTTGCTCGCTGCGTTTGCGCTCCTGCTTGCTGCGGGCCAGTGCATCCGCCGCCAGTTGCGTGCGCTGCTGCTGGGCCTGCTGGTAGCCGCCAAAGGAGCCGCTGTACAGCTGCAGCCCCTGGCTGCTCAGCTCGGCGATCGTCTCCATCTGCGCAAGCAGGCGCCGGTCATGGCTGATCAGCAGCAGGCCGCCGGGCCAGTGCTGCAGGCGCTGCGCCAGTGCGGCGCGGCCAGCGGCATCGAGGTGGTTGCTGGGCTCGTCCAGAATCAGAAAATCGGGCTGGGCCCGTTGCGCGCCCAAGAGCGCCACGCGCATCGCCTGGCCGCCGCTCAATGCGCTGGCCGGGGTCTCTGCAGGCAGCGCGGGCAAGCCGCTGTCTTGCAGCAGCGTCTGGAACTGCTGGCGCAGATCCCAGCGCTCGGCCAGCAGGGCAAAGTCCTGCGGGTCGCTGCTGCCTTGCTCGATGCGCTGCAAGGCCGCCAGCGCAGGCGCCAGGCCGGCCAGCGCGGCAATGCTTTGGGCAGGGTGCTGCACCAGCAGGTTCTGCGCCAGGTAGTGGATGCGGCCAGCGCGGCTGATACGGCCGCGCGTCGGCTCGAGCTCGCCTGCCAGCAGCCGTGCGAGCACCGTTTTGCCCACGCCATTGCGGCCGACCAGCGCGGTGTGCTGGCGGTCAAAGCGGGCGTGGAGATCGGAGAAAAGTGGCCGGCCTTGCGGCAGCGAATAGGAGACGCCATGCAGCGCCAAATGTGTGTCTGTCATACCTGTGCGATGTCATTGATGCCGAACATCCCCGCGCCATGGCTGGTGAGCCTGCAGCCTGGGCACCCCTTAGACGGGGAAGCCGCTGCGATCAAGGGGCGGGACGTGGGGCCGTCAGCAAGACGGCAGCATCAATGGCGCATGGGTAGAAGACCTCGCACAGGTAAAGAAGCGGCCCATTGTAGGCCGCATGCCGCAGCGGTCAAGGCTGCGGCCGGCAGACCCTCAGCCCATCATGGATGCAAACGCTTGCTGGTACTGCTGCAGCTTGTGCGGGTAGTGGGCTGCACCGGTGTCAAACACCCAGTGCCCGATCGCAGGCGCGGGCGCCAGCCCCAGGCGGTGCAGCTGGTGCAGGGCATCGAGCTGGGTCTTGAAGCCATGCAGCATGGGGCCGTTGACGTCTTCATCGGAGTGGATGCCGGTGTCCAGAATGCTGGGCGCGATCGCGACGCTGCGCGCGCCGCGCAGCTGGCCAACGCGCAGTGCGCAGGCCACGGCGGCCGCGCTGGTCGCCGGGCTCCAGTCCTCGGGGTGGCCCATGCCGATGACCAAGATGGCAGCGGCTTGCGCGGCGCCCGCAGGCGGGGTGATGAGCAGCGTCTCGAGTGGCTGGGCGCGGAAGGCGCCATCACGCCGGGCCTGGGCCAGCTGGCCGCCCAGGGCGGCATCGAGGTTGGCCAGGCCACCGGCCAAGGGCTGGTGGTCCACTTCATGCGTAAACATGCAGGCGCAGGAGAGATCGACCTGCGCGCCGGTGGCGTCCACGGTGACCAGTTCCAGGCGCACACCACGGTACTGTCCGATGTCGCCACGTTCTACTGCTGCTGCCATGTTGGGGTCTCCTGTCAAGCGGGGTTGCACTGCGGCCCGGTGCCGCAGGCGTGATCGCTCGATCGTACCCATCTCCTCAATGGGGTGCAGCGGACGGCCCATTTTTCGGAGTATGGGGGCCTTCGTCATGGGCCTCTTGCTGCGCGAGCTGCTCCTGCAGCAGCTCGACAAAGGCGCGCACCTTGACCGGGCGAAAGCGCGCGGCCGGAAACACCGCATGGATGCCACCCGAGGGCAGCTTCCAGTCGGGCAGCACCTGCAGCAGCCGGCCGCTGTGCAGGTCGTCGGCGACGGCATAGTCGGGCAGCACCGACAGACCTGCGCCGTGGCGCACGGCCTCGCGCACGGCCATCGTGGCGTTGAGCGACAGCACCGAGGGCATATTGACATTCTGGCGCTCCAGCGGATTGCGCGAAAAGCTCCAGTGCAGCGGTTCGCGCAGCGCGGTGTTGGCGACAAAGGGCAGGGCGCTCAACTGCTGGGGCTCCAGCATGCCGGACAGCTGGCTGCGCCAGGCGGGTGCGGCCACCAGCAGCTGGCGAAAGCTGCCAATCTGGCGCGCCTGCAGATGCAGCTCAGTGAGCCAGCCCACGCGGATGGCCAGCTCCACCTGGCCGTCCATCAAATCCAGCGACTGGTCGCTGAGCGAGGCGTCGACCTTGCACTGCGGGTAGCGGCGGCAGAACGCGGTAATTGCCGGCACGATGGCGGCGATGCCGTAGTCGAGCGGAGCGGTCAGCCGCAAGGTGCCCGAGGGTGCCTCGGCGCTCTGGGCTAGCTCGTCAAACGCGTCTGCCGCTTCCTTGAGGATCAGTGCGCAGCGCTGGTAGAAGGCCTGGCCCGCATCGGTGGGGGCCACCTTGCGCGTGCTGCGCGTCAGCAGACTGGTGCGGAAGTCGGCCTCCAGCCGCGCCACCTGCTGGCTGACCACGGCCTTGGTGATGCCCAGGCGCTCGGCGGCGGCGGTAAAGCTGCCGGTCTCGACCACCGCACTGAAATAGGCCAGGCGCTTGAGGTTGGAGAAGTGGCCAAGGCTGGCCTCGTCGACATTGTTTGCTTTTTGCATACGGATTATCTATTTGATATCTATTTATTTGTCAATTCAAACCGCCTACTATGGCGGCATTGCCTTTGATATGGAATAGATATGAAACGTCTGTACTACATTTTTGACCCCCTGTGCGGCTGGTGCTATGGCGCGAGCCCGTTGCTGGAAAGCCTGGTGCAGCAAGCTGGCGAGCAGCTGCAGCTGCTGCCCAGCGGCCTTTTCTCGGGCGAGGGGGCCCGCCCCATGGATGAGGCTTTTGCGGCCTATGCCTGGAGCAATGACCAGCGTATCGAGCGCCTGACCGGCCAGCCCTTTAGCCAGCGCTACCGCAGCGAGGTGCTGGACAAGCCCCAGCAGATGTTTGACAGCGGCCCGGCCACCGTGGCGCTGACCGCCGTGCACCTGACCGCGCCACAGCGCGAGGCCGAAGCGCTCAAGGCGATACAGCATGCGCGCTATGTCGATGGGCTGGACAACACGGCCATCCCGGTGTTGCTGGAGTTGCTGCGCGGCCTGGGCCTGAACGACGCTGCTGCCCGGTTGGCGCAGCCCGATGCCGCTTTGCTGGAGGCCAACAATGCCCGCATGGCCCAGGCGCGGCAGCTGATGCGCGAGCTGGGCGCCCAAGGCGTGCCCAGCTTTGTGCTGGAGCGCGATGGCCAGCGCCAGCTGCTCAACGCAAGCACCGCTTTTTCCAAGCCCGAAGCCTTTGTGGCGCAGTGGCTGGCCGCCTGAATCTGTACGGAGACTCTGTATGACCACCAGCAACCTGGACGCCATTGCCGCCACCTATGAAGGCAGCCCCGAGGACAACGCCCGCCATTTGATGGCCGCGCTGGCGCCCGAGGTGCTGTGGATCGAGGCAGCAGGCTCGCCCTATGCGGGCCAGTATGTGGGCGCCGCGCAGATCGTGGAGGGTGTCTTTGCAAGGATTGGCAGCGACTGGGCGGTGTTCGGCGTTCAGGTGCATACCTACCTGGCCGATGGTGACCGGGTGGCCGCCTTTGGCCGCTACAGCGGCACCCACCGCGCCAGTGGCAAAGCGATGGAGGCGAGCTTTTCGCACCTCTACCAGCTGCGCGATGGCCAGATCATCCGCATGGAGCAGGTGGTGGACAGCGCCGCCATGCTGCAAGCGATGCAGCCATGACGGCCATGCACAGCGCCTACGAACTGCGCCAGCTGCAAGTGCTGGCGGCCCAGCTGCAAGCGGGCCACTGGCATGCCGCCCACGATGGCGTGCAGCGCATCCCCGGCCTCATGGCCGCTTGGTTGCACGCCATCGTGCACTTGCAGGAAGGCGATCTGGAAGACGCCGAGAACTGGTACGAGCGGGCCGGCAAACGCTTTCGCCAGCGCGAGAGTCTGGCCCTGGAGCTGGAAAAGCTGCAGGCGGCGATTGCGCAAGCTATTGCAGAGCGCATCGCTGCCGATGTCTGAATCCCTGGGGTGCAACCTCGCCTGTGCCCCCTTTCCTTGAACCTCTTTTGAAAGCAAACATGACCATGAAACAACGCTACTACACGCTGTCGGCCTGCGCACTGGCTGCTGCCCTGTTGGCCGGCTGTGAGCGCAGCAGCACGGCATCGGCGCCTGCTGCGCCAGCTGCCAGTGCGCCGGCAGCCCCCGCGCCGGCCGACACCCAGCAAGCTGCCCTGCGCACCGAGGTCTTCAACCCGGGCGAGCAGGCGATCTTTGCCGTGTCCTCGGTGCTGGTGCAGGGCAAGAGCGAGGTGCTGCTGATCGATGCGCAGTTCTCAGCCGAGCAGGCGCGCAAGCTGGCCGACAAGATCAAGGCCACCGGCAAGCGCCTGACGACTATCTATATCAGCCATGGTGACCCGGACTTCTACTTTGGTCTGGACACCCTGCAGGCCGCGTTCCCCGAAGCCAAGATGGTGGCCACACCGCAGACCATTGCCCATATCGAGGCCACCAAGGACGCCAAGCTCAAGGTCTGGGGGCCGCAGCTGGGCGAGAACGCACCCAAGCAGCTGGTGGTGCCCCAGCCGCTGCAAGGCGACAGCCTGCAGGTCGATGGCCAGGCCTTGCAGCTGATCGGCCTTGATGGCCCGACACCCGACCGTACCGTGGTCTGGATTCCGTCGATCAAGACGGTGGCCGGTGGCATACCGGTGCTGGCTGGTGAGCATGTCTGGATGGCCGATACCCAGACACCGCAGTCGCACAGCGACTGGCTGGCGATGCTGGCGCGCATCAAGGCATTGAACCCGGAGGTCGTGATCCCCGGCCACTTTGCAGGCGCGATGCCCGCTGGCACGGCGGCTGTGGACTTTACCGCCGACTACATCCGCGCCTTTGACGAGGAAACAGCCAAGGCCAAGGACGGCGCGGCGCTGGAAGCGGCGATGAAGCAGCGCTTCCCCAACCTGGGCGGCCTCGAAGGCCTGGCGCTGAGCGCCAAGGTCGCCAAGGGCGAGATGCAGTGGCACTGATGAAGGCTTGACAGGCCTTATCGAGCGGCACCCCGGCGGGATCGAGCCATCCCCGCCGGGGTGCATTGCTTTTTGCCTACAATGCGTGTTTTGGCTGGAATCTCCAGCCCCTTTGGCGTGCGCGCCAGATTCCAGGCCTTTTTCCGTTGTTTGTTAATGCAGCACATTCGTAATTTTTCCATCATTGCCCATATTGACCATGGCAAGTCGACCTTGGCGGACCGCCTGATCCAGTATTGCGGAGGCCTGGCCGAGCGCGACATGGAGGCACAGGTGCTGGACTCGATGGACATCGAGAAAGAGCGTGGCATCACGATCAAGGCGCAGACGGCGGCCTTGCAGTACAAGGCCAAGGACGGCAAGGTCTACAACCTCAACCTGATCGACACCCCCGGCCACGTGGACTTCTCCTATGAAGTCTCGCGCTCGCTGTCGGCCTGCGAAGGCGCGCTGCTGGTGGTCGATGCCTCCCAAGGCGTCGAAGCCCAGACGGTGGCCAACTGCTACACCGCGCTGGACCTGGGCGTGGAAGTGTTCGCCGTGCTCAACAAGATGGATCTGCCCAATGCCGACCCGGACAATGCCAAGGCCGAGATCGAGGATGTGATCGGCATTGATGCGAGCGATGCGATTCCCTGCTCGGCCAAGACCGGCATGGGCATTGAAGAAATTCTGGAAGCCGTGGTGGCCAAGGTGCCGCCACCCAAGGGCGAGCCCGAGGCGCCCCTGCGCGCGATGATCGTGGACAGCTGGTTTGACCCCTATGTGGGCGTCGTGATGCTGGTGCGCGTGGTTGATGGCCAGCTCAAGAAGAACGAGCGCTTCAAGATGATGGCTACCGGCGCGGCCTACGAAGCCAACAGCCTGGGCGTGTTCACGCCCGCCAACGAGTCGCGCGATGTGCTCAGGGCCGGCGAGGTGGGCTACATCATTGCCGGCATCAAGGAGTTGAAGGCCGCCAAGGTGGGCGACACCATCACCCTGGAAAAGAAGCTGCCCAACAACCTCGGCCCGGCCAGCGCGCCGCTGCCGGGCTTCAAGGAGGTCAAATCCCAGGTGTTTGCCGGCCTGTACCCGACCGAAGCCTCCGAATACGACCAGCTGCGCGATGCGCTGGAAAAACTCCAGCTCAATGACGCGGCGCTGCACTACGAGCCCGAAGTCTCGCAGGCGCTGGGCTTTGGCTTTCGCTGCGGCTTCCTGGGCCTGCTGCACATGGAAATCGTGCAGGAGCGCCTGGAGCGCGAGTTCGACCAGGACCTGATCACCACCGCGCCCAGCGTGGTCTACCAGGTGCTCAAGGCCGATGGCGAACTCGTCGATGTGGAAAATCCCTCGAAGATGCCCGATGCCGGCCGTCTCGAAGAGGTGCGCGAACCGATCGTGACCGTGCACCTCTATATGCCCCAGGACTATGTCGGCCCGGTGATGACCCTGGCCAACCAGAAGCGCGGTGTGCAGATGGACATGGCCTACCACGGCCGCCAGGTGATGCTGACCTATGAGATGCCGCTGGGCGAGATCGTGCTGGACTTCTTTGACAAGCTCAAATCGGTCTCGCGTGGCTACGCCTCGATGGACTACGAGTTCAAGGAATACCGGGCCTCCGACGTGGTCAAGGTCGACATTCTGCTCAACGGCGAGAAGGTGGACGCGCTGTCCATCATCGTGCACCGCTCGCAGTCGGTCTACCGTGGCCGTGCGGTGGTGGCCAAGATGCGCGAAATCATCAGCCGCCAGATGTTCGATGTGGCGATCCAGGCGGCGATTGGTGCCAACATCATCGCCCGCGAAACGGTCAAGGCCATGCGCAAGAACGTGCTGGCCAAGTGCTATGGTGGCGACATCACGCGTAAGCGCAAGCTGCTCGAAAAGCAGAAGGCCGGCAAGAAGCGCATGAAGCAGATCGGCTCGGTGGAAGTGCCCCAAGAGGCGTTCCTGGCGATTTTGCAAGTGGACGATTAAGAAGAGAAGAAGCCAAGAACAACGCTATGCAACTCCTGACAACACTGATTCTGGCCGCTTTTGTGGCCTATATGGGCGCCTGGTACAGCGGCGCCATCGAAGGCAATTTTGCACTGCTGCTGTTTTTGGCCACGGTGATCACCGGCGCCTACTGGCTGGCAGAGCGCTTTTACTTCTTCCCCCGGCGCCAGGCGGCCGCTGCCCAGCTCGAGGCCTCGGCGGCAGAGCGCCGCCGGCAGCTCGATGCCCAGGGCATCACCAAGGTCGACGGCGACGATGTGCAAGAGGGCAAGACGCGTCTCCTGATGCAGCCCTGGTGGCTGGACTGGACCGCGGGCCTCTTCCCGGTGATCGCCGTGGTCTTCATCCTGCGCTCCTTCCTGTTCGAGCCCTTCAAGATTCCTTCGGGCTCGATGATTCCCACCTTGCAGGTGGGCGACCTGATCCTGGTCAACAAGTTCACCTATGGGGTGCGCCTGCCGGTGATCAACAAGAAGATCACCGAAGGCACGGCGCCCAAGCGCGGCGATGTGATGGTGTTCCGCTACCCGCCGCAGCCGAGCATGGACTACATCAAGCGTGTGGTGGGTGTGCCCGGAGATGAGGTGGCCTACATCAACAAGCGCCTGACCATCAATGGCAAGGCGGTGCCGACGACCAACCAGCCCGATTACTTCGAGCAGGATGCGATGCGCTACTTCAAGCAGATTGAAGAGCAGCTGGGCGACAAGCCACACCGCTCCATCATCAACCCGGACGTGCCCAACTTCGTGCAGGGCGTGACGGACTTCAAGTACAAGGACAACTGCCGCTACAGCGTCGAGGGCGTGACCTGCAAGGTGCCCGAAGGCCATTACTTCATGATGGGCGACAACCGCGACAACTCGTTGGATTCCCGTTACTGGGGCTTTGTGCCGGATGCCAATATTGTCGGCCGGGCCTTCTTTGTCTGGATGAATTTCGGTAACATCAAGCGTATCGGACCGTTTAACTAAAAAAGTTTTCTAAGAGGGATTGACTATGCAGGCTATGAAACAAGCACCCCGGCAGCGCCAGCGCGGCATGTCGTTCATCGGTGTGGTGCTCTGGGGTTTCATCATCGTGGCCCTGGCCATTGTGGGCAGCAAGGCAGTCCCGATCGTGATCGAGAACATGAACATCAAGAAGGCCGCCGTCAAGGCGGCCCGCCAGGGCACGACGGTGCAGGAAGTGCGCGCCATCTATGAGCGCTCGCAGGCGATTGATGACATGACATCGGTCAATGCCAAGGATTTGGAAGTGACCAAAGACACGGACGGCAAGATTGTGGTGTCCTACAGCTACGAGCGGGACATCCCCTTGTACGGGCCAGCCTTTCTGGTCTTCCGTTTTAACGATAGTGTGAAGTAGGTGGAATCAGAACTCAGTCGATTGCAGGAACGCCTGCAGTATTCTTTTGCGAACGGTGCGTTGCTGCAGCGAGCGGTAACGCACCGTAGTTTTTGTGCGGATCACAATGAGCGCCTGGAGTTTCTGGGCGACTCGGTGCTGGGCCTGGCGGTATCGACGATGCTGTTCCAGAAGCTCAAGGGCACCCCGGAGGGCGAGCTCTCGCGCATGCGCGCCAACCTGGTCAAGCAAGACACCTTGCACCAGATTGCGCTGCGCCTGCAGCTGGCCAAGGTGCTGCGCCTGGGCGAAGGCGAGTCCAAATCGGGCGGGCGTGAGCGCCCCTCGATCCTCGCCGATGCGGTCGAGGCGATTATTGGAGCGGTTTACTTGGATGCCGGCTACACGCAGGCCGAGGCGATCGTGCATCATCTCTATGAGCGTGTCGAAATCTCGCAGCACATGCCCGCCGCATCCAAGGATGCCAAGACGGCGCTGCAGGAGTGGCTGCAGGCACGCAAGAAATCGGTGCCGGAGTACGTGGTGACCGGCACAACCGGGGCTGCGCATGCGCAGACCTTCCATGTCGACTGTGTGGTGCCGGCCTTCCAGGCCCGCAGCGAAGGCGCTGGCGCATCGCGCCGTGCGGCCGAGCAGGCGGCAGCCGCCATCATGTTGCAACAACTGCAGACCCAGCATCGCTAAGCTTTTTATGACCTCGAAAAAAACCCCATCTCCAAGCGCTGCTGGCCAAGACCCTGCAGAGCTGTTGCCTTCGGGCCAGACCCTCTCTGACCTGGACGCGATGCTCGCGGCCGCCAAGCCAGGAGCCACCGTGGCCCGCGTCAGCGCCCCCGATGCCGGCCAGACCGAGGCGCCCGCCGCACCCGCAGCACCTACCGGCCCGCAGCGCTGCGGCCTGATTGCCATCGTCGGCAAGCCCAATGTGGGCAAGTCCACGTTGATGAATGCGCTGGTCGGCCAGAAGATCTCGATCACCTCGCGCAAGGCGCAGACCACGCGCCACCGCATCACCGGTATCCGCACGAAGGACAACACCCAGTTTGTGTTTGTCGATACGCCGGGCTTTCAGACCCGCCACTCGCGCGCCTTGAACAAGTCGCTCAACAAGACGGTGATGGGCGCCATCGGCGATGTCGACCTGATCCTGTTTGTGGTGGAAGCGGGCAGTTTCACCTTGGCCGACGCCAAGGTGCTGTCGCTGTTCAAGCCCGGCATTCCCACCTTGCTGATTGCCAACAAGCTCGACACCGTGCACCGCCGCCATGAGATTGCGCCCTGGCTGCGCGACATGCAGGAGCGCCATCCCTTTGCCGAGTTCGTGCCGATGTCGGCCAAGAACAAGGGCGATATCGAGCGCCTGTTCGGCATCTGCGAAAAGTACCTGCCCGAGCAGGCCTGGTTCTACGGACCGGAAGAGCTGACCGACCGCAGCGAGAAGTTTCTCGCGTCCGAGACCGTGCGCGAAAAGCTTTTCCGTTTTACCGGCGATGAGCTGCCCTATACCTCGACGGTGGTTATTGACAAGTTCGACGAGGAGCCCAGCAAGACGCATGGCCGCTTCATGCGCATTGCAGCGACCATTGTTGTCGAGCGCGATGGCCACAAGGCCATGGTGATTGGCGAAAAGGGCGAAAAGCTCAAGCGCATCAGCACCGAGGCACGCCAGGAGCTGGAAAAGCTGCTTAACGCCAAGGTGTTCCTGGAGGTCTGGGTCAAGGTCAAGTCCGGCTGGGCCGATGACGAGGCCCGGGTCAAGTCCTTCGGCTACGAATAAGCGCCAAGGGGCGCAACACCGGCGCACCGCCTGCTGTGCCCGGTTGGCGCCCAGCGCCTGGTACCTGACCTCTTCTGTGGCCCCAACGGGGTCACGTACTGCACCCCCTGAGCCATGGCTGTCAAGCGCGTCAACGAGGAACCGGCCTATATCCTGCACCGGTACGACTGGAGCGAATCCAGCCTGGTGCTGGAATGCTTTACCCGGCACCGGGGACGCGTGGCCCTGGTCGCCAAGGGCGTTAAAAAACCCACCTCCAACTTTAGGCCGGTGCTGCTGGCCTTGCAGCCGCTGCGCCTGTCCTGGGGCATCGCGGGCGAGGGGGCCTCGGACATCCACACGCTCAAAAGCGCCGAGTGGTTCGGCGGCCACACGATGCCGGTGGGCGCGGGCCTGCTCTCGGGCCTGTACCTCAATGAGCTGCTGATGCGGCTGCTGGCGCGCGAAGACCCGTTTGCCAACCTGTTCGACATCTATGCCGGTGTGGTGCGGGTGCTGGCCACCGACCATGGGGAGGTGCTCGAGCCCGTGCTGCGCGCCTTTGAGCTGCTGCTGCTGCGCGAGCTGGGGCTGCTGCCATCGCTGGCGGCGCAAACGCTGTCGCTGCAGCCGCTCCAGCCCGCCACGCGCTATGTGCTGGTGCCCGATGCCGGCCTGCGCGAGGCCCATGGGCAGGACAGGGCGGGGCTCAGCGGTGCACAATGGGAGGACTTGGAGCAAGCGCTGTCCGCTGCAAACCCCTATCCTGCGGTGCTCAGGGCTTGCGTGTTGTGCGCCGCAGAGTTAAAAGTTCAGTTGCGTACGCTGCTGCAACACCATTGTGGTCAGCCGGTATTGCGTACGCGCCAGTTGATGATGGATATCCAATCACTATGACTACCCCCGTGAAAACTGCCCTGTCTATCAACCTCAACAAGGTGGCACTGGTGCGTAACACCCGCCACCTGGATATCCCCAGCGTGACGCGCGCGGCACGTCTGTGCCTGGAAGCGGGCGCGCAGGGGATCACCGTGCACCCGCGGCCGGACGAGCGCCATATCCGCCCGGGCGATGTGGAGCGGCTGGCCGATGTGATCGCCACCTGGCCGGTCAAGCGTGAGTACAACATCGAAGGCAATCCTTTCCAGAATCTGATGACCTACGTGCGCCAGTACCGTCCGCACCAGGCCACCTTTGTGCCCGATGGCGAAGACCAGTTCACCAGCGACCATGGCTGGAGCTTTCCGCAAGACGCCGAGCGCCTCAAGCCGCTGGTGGACGAGTGCAAGGCACTGGGCGTGCGCGTGAGCCTGTTCATGGACCCGATCCCCGAGCAGATGGCCGCTGCCAAGGCGGTGGGCGCCGACCGCGTCGAGCTCTACACCGAGCCCTATGCGGCCGCCTTTGGCACGCCCGAGCAAAGTGTGCAGCTGGCGCGCTATGTGGCCGCAGCCAAGGCGGCGCAGGCCGTGGGCCTGGGCGTCAATGCCGGCCATGACCTGAGCCTGCGCAACCTCACCCCCTTTGTGACCCATGTGCCCCAGGTGCTGGAAGTGTCGATCGGCCACGCCTTTGTCACCGATGCGCTGGAGATGGGCTACGCCGAAGCCGTGCGTGCCTACCGCCGCTCGCTCGACGCCCGCGCCGATGGCGTGCTGCTGTAATGGCACGCTCAGGTCTGTGACAGCATGATCTACGGTATTGGCACCGACATCTGCGATATCCGCCGCATCCGCGCTACGTTGGAGCGCCAGGGCGAGCGCTTTGCCCACAAGGTGCTGGCCGAGGGCGAGCTGGCCGTCTGGCGCCGCCGCAGCGAGCGCTGGCCTGACCGGGGCGTGCGCTACATGGCCACGCGCTTTTCGGCCAAGGAGGCCTTCAGCAAGGCCGTGGGCCTGGGCATGCGCATGCCGATGACCTGGCGCAATTGCGAGGTCATCAATCTGCCCAGCGGCAAGCCGGGCATCCGGCTGCATGGCGAGCTGGCCACCTGGTTTGAGGCGCAAGGGCTGACGGCCCATATCACCGTGACCGACGAGGTCGACTATGCCGCGAGCTTTTGCGTCGTCGAAAAGCTCTGATTCCCGCTCCCCCGGGCCCTGCCAGGGCCCGTTTTTGAATTGTCCGCATCCCTCCCATGCACGCTCCTCTGATCATTGATATCGCCGGCAAGGCCCTGACCGATGCCGACCGCGCCCGCCTGGCCCACCCGCTTGTGGGCGGCATCATCCTGTTTGCCCGCAACTGGGAGAGCCGCTCGGCGCTGGTGCAGCTGTGCGCGCAGATCAAGGCCATCAAGCCGGATTTGCTCATTTGTGTGGACCACGAGGGCGGGCGCGTGCAGCGCTTCCGTACCGATGGCTTCACGCACCTGCCATCGATGCGGCATTTTGGCCAGATGTGGATGGACGACGGCCAGGGCCGCCAACACCGCCCGGGCAGCGGCGCGATGCGGGCGATGAATGCCGCTACCGCAGCGGGCTATGTGCTGGGTGCCGAGCTGCGCGCCTGCGCGGTGGATTTCAGCTTTACCCCGGTGCTCGATCTGGACTATGGCGAAAGCTCGGTCATCGGTGACCGCAGCTTTCACCGCGACCCGCGCGTGGTGGCGATGCTGGCCAAGAGCCTCATGCATGGCCTGCTGCAGGCGGGCATGGGCAACTGCGGCAAGCATTTTCCTGGTCACGGTTTTGTCAAAGCCGACTCGCATGTGGATATTCCCGTCGATGGGCGCAGCCTGAGCGCCATCCTGGCCGAGGATGCCGCGCCTTACCCCTGGCTCAGCAGCGTGCTGACGGCCGTGATGCCCGCCCATGTCATCTACCCCAAGGTGGACAAGCGCCCGGCTGGCTTTAGCGAGAAATGGCTCAAGGATGTGCTGCGTACGCGCCTGCGCTATGACGGTGCGATCTTCAGCGACGACCTGAGCATGGAGGGCGCGCGCCGCATCAATGGCAGCTTGATCAGCTACACCGAGGCGGCGCTGGCGGCCTTGTCTGCCGGCTGCGACATGGTGCTGCTCTGCAACCAGAGCCTGGGCCTGGGCGCCCATGTGGATGAGCTGCTGGACGGCATGGACGACGCGCTGCGCAGCGGCCGCTGGCAGCCCGACGAGGATTCGGAATCGCGCCGCCTGGCGCTGCTGCCCGAGACCGTGCCCCAGCCCTGGGATGAGCTGATGCGCCAGCCCGCCTACCAGGACGCGCTGGACCTGCTCGGCTGAGCTCCCGCGTGGCTGGCTGCGGCGGCGGTTTAAGCCTCGCCTCAGCCCCGTCCTCTAGATTGCTCTTATCCCCTAGATGGCTGAGAGCATATGCCCCTTCACAACCCCTTGCGCCGCGTGGCGCTGGCTGGCCGCGAGGCCCTGGCGCTGACGCGGCCCTATTTTGTCTCCGAGGACAAGCTCCGCGCTTGGGGCCTGCTGGCCGCCATCGTGGCGCTCAACCTGGCAGCGGTGTTCATGCTGGTGCAGATCAACAGCTGGAACCGGGTGTTCTACGATGCGCTGCAAAACAAGCAGGCCGATGTGTTCTGGCACCAGCTCTGGCGCTTTTTGTGGCTGGCGCTGGTCTACATCGTCATTGCGGTCTACAAGTTCTACCTCACCCAGCTGCTGCAGTGGCACTGGCGCCACTGGCTCACCGAGCACCTGCAAGGCCGCTGGCTGGCCCACAAGGCCTTCTACCGCATGGAGCTGGGCCGCTACAGCGGCAGCGAGCAGATGCCGGACAACCCCGACCAGCGCATCCAGGAAGACATCAACCTGTTCAGCAGCTACACCGTGGCGCTCAGCATGGGGCTCTTGAACGCCCTGGTCACCTTTGTCAGCTTTGTCGGCATCCTCTGGGGGCTGAGCGCGGCGATGGATCTCAGCCTGCCTGCCATGCTGGGCGGCGGAAGCCTGCATATCCCCGGCTTTATGGTCTGGATGGCCGTCGTGTACTGCCTGGTGGGCAGCGCCATTTCGCTGTGGCTGGGCAAGCCCCAGGTAGGCCTCAATATCGCGCAGCAGCGCCTGGAGGCCGACTACCGCCACCACATGGTCCGGGTGCGCGAGCATGCCGAGGCCATTGCGATGGACGGCGGTGAGCGGGTGGAAGGCGCGCAGCTGCGCCTGCGCTTTGGCGATGTGCTGGGCAACTACCTGCAGCTGATCCGCCAGCAGAAAAAGCTCGCCTGGTTCACCAATTTCTTTGGCCAGGCCGCTGTGGTGTTTCCCTTCATCATTGCCGCGCCGCGCTTTTTCAGCGGCGCCATCCAGCTGGGCCAGCTGATGCAGATTGCCTCGGCCTTCAACCAGGTGCAGGATTCGCTCAGCTGGATCGTCAACAACTACAGCGATATAGCGGCCTGGCGCGCCACCACGCGGCGTCTGGCGAGCTTTGAGGCCGGTCTGCAGGCCCAGGCCCAAGCCCAGGGCCCGTCGCTGGAGGCGGCCGACCATCTGCAAACCCAGGGCCTGCAGGTGGCGCTGCCGGGGGGCCGGGTGGTGATCGAGGATGCGGCCCTGCAGCTGGCCGCTGGCCAGGATGTGCTGATCAGCGGCCGCTCGGGCAGCGGCAAGTCGACCCTGCTGCGCAGCCTGGCCGGCATCTGGCCGTTTGCGCGCGGCCGGGTGCAGCGGCCGCTAGACAGCATGTTCATCGCGCAGCGCCCTTATTTTCCCGATGGCAGCCTGCGCCAGGCTTTGGCCTACCCGCAGCCTGCGAGTGACTATGGCGATGCCCAGCTGCAGGCGGCCTTGCGTGCAGCGCAGCTGGCGCCGTTGGTGGAGCGGCTCGATGAGGTGGCCGCCTGGAACGCCGTGCTCTCGGGCGGGGAGCAGCAGCGCCTGGCGATTGCGCGGGTCCTGCTCAAACGCCCCGCCTGGGTGTTTGCCGACGAGGCCACCAGTGCGCTGGACCAGGCGACCGAAGCCGAGGTCTATGCGCAGCTGCTGCAAATGGTGCGTGAGCGCGGTGGGTCTCTGGTGTCGGTTGCCCACCGCGACAGCGTACAGGCCTTCCATGGCGGGCGCTGGCAGCTCGATGCGGCGCAGCGGGCGGTGCTGCCGGCCTCTGCAGCGCGCTAGGCTGCACCGCCTTGGCGGTAGAGCCGGCTGCGATGGGCCAAAAAAATGCCTGCACAAGGCAGGCATGCAGGCATTTTTCAGCGCTGGCTGTGAAGGCAGAGGTCAGGCGACGGCGCCGACACCCAGCAGGGCGATGACCAGGAAGATCACCGTGATGGCGATAAAGATAAAGAACAGGATCTTTGCAATACCCGCTGCGCCCGAGGCAACACCGGTAAAGCCGAACACGCCGGCCAGCAACGAGATCACCGCAAAAATAATGGCCCACTTCAGCATCGAAAACCTCCTGTTGTCATGTGATGCTTTGATGTTAAGCACGGGGCCAGGGCACAGTCGTGGGCC
Organism: Comamonas sp. MYb21; assembly: GCF_037479395.1. Lineage (NCBI taxonomy): Bacteria > Pseudomonadati > Pseudomonadota > Betaproteobacteria > Burkholderiales > Comamonadaceae > Comamonas > Comamonas sp. MYb21. The sequence goes on from NZ_JBBGZC010000002.1 coordinate 372,995, forward strand.
GAAGATGTAAGTAGAGGTAGGCTGGCGCTGACAGTGGCTGATTTGCGGCTGCAAGCGCTCTTTAAGGCACCGATGGGGTCTGCGCTGGCTCTGCCGGGCTGGCCTCAGGCGGCTGCTGCGGTGGTGGATCGTCGGTCCAGCGGCGCACCACCTTTTGGAAGATATGGGTGTTGGGGATCTGCAGCACCACGCTCTGGCTGCGGTCGGCTGCAAAGTCCTCGATGGTGGTGTAGAGCATGTTGATATCGACCACCCGGCCCTTGGCACCGGGCTTGTCCAGGCCGTCGAGCACCTCGATATAGTCGCCCAGCCGGTAGGGCCGCACGGTGAAGATCAGCACCGCGCAGAAGAAGTTGGACAGCACGCTCCAAGCAGCGAAGAAGGCCACGGCGCCGACGGCCGCAAAGCCCGAGAACGCCGTCCACAGCACGGTGGCGCTGACCCCCAGGCGCTCCAGAATCAACAGGCAGGTGCCGCCAATGATGAGCCAGCGCACGAGGCCCTTGATCGGCACGGCCAGCTCCAGCGGCCAGTGGTAGTGCTGGGCCATGCGGGTGATGAGCTTGCGGGTGACATAGTTGAGCGTGATGGACAGCAGCAGGATCAGGCTGATCTGCATGGCCGGCACGATGATGTCCACCCATTCGGTGGCCCAGTCAGGGATCAGGAGTTTGAGTCGGTTCATGGCAGGCGGGGGGAGCGCAGCGGGCGCCAAGGCAGCCCGTGGTGGTGGATGCGCCGATTATCGGCGACGAGGGCCGCGTTGGGGCCGCGTTCAGGCCAGCGGCAGCTGGCTTTCCTCGGCACGGCAGGCCTCGTCATGCCAATCGACCAGCGCCTGGATATCCATCGCGATGCGGGCCTGGCCCAGCTGCGCGACGAAGCGGCAGGCGCTGTACTGCGCCGCTTGCTTGTCGTAGACATGCGTCCAGTCTGCGCGCGCTGCCAGCTGGTTGGCCGCGACGGGCCAGCGCCGCACCTGGGGGCTGGGGCCGGACAGGCCCATGCGCCAGGGCTTGCCGGTGACGCGGGCGCGAAAGCACTGCTGCTGCAGGCACAGGCGCTGGTAGATCGGATCAACCTGCAACGCAGAGAACAGCGCCTGCACCGCGCCGTCCGTGGGCGCCATGGCCTGGTGGGTGACGATGATGCGCAGCCCCTTGGGCGTGCTGTAAACGCGCAGGCCCCAGTCGGGGTGCTGCTGGCTAAAGGCGGTGACCCGCTCCAGCGCCAGCTGCCGGGGATCGGCGCTGCCAGCCTGCTTTTGGCGCAGGTTCAGCAAACGCCGGAGCCACAGCGCGAGCACGACCACGGCGCCGGCCAGCACCGCCACGGCGGGCAGCACGCCGCCCTGCGCAAAGATGACAAAGCAGGCCGCCAGCGCAAAGACTGCCGCGATCAGCAGCGGTGCCGCGCTGGGGGGCGCTGGTTGCGGCGGGAAGTCCATGTCGGCAATGGCGACATCGGGGGTGTTGAGGCAGTGCGCGCCGTAGCTGTTGCGCGTCATCACCGCCCGGCCGCGCTGGCCCAGAATCTCTTCGCGGATGGGGGTCTGGCCGTTCAGCCCATATTCCCCCAGCCGCTCCATGCGCTGAAAGCGGGCATCGAGGTTGCGCGCCTGCGGGGCGCTGAGCACCTGGTCGAGCGCGGCCTGGGCGCGCTGCTGGGCATGGGCTTGCGCGGCATCGGGGCTCTGGTCGGACCAGCCCCAGCGTTGGACGGTGGCGCCATGGCGCGGGCTGGTCTCATGGCGCAGGCGCGCTTGCGCCCAGTAACGGGGTATCTGCATGCAGGCCAGTATATCGGCGGCGGCTGGCCATGAAAAAGCGGCACAGGCTCTGGGCAGAACCTGTGCCGCTGGGCGCTGCTGGCAGGCCGGGGGCCTGCGGGGCGCCTTATTGCTCCCGGCGCAGCGCGGGGAACAGGATGATGTCGCGGATGCTGGCGCTGTCGGTCAGCAGCATCATGAAGCGGTCGATACCGATGCCGCAGCCGCCGGTGGGGGGCATGCCGTACTCGAGCGCGCGCACAAAGTCGTGGTCGTAGTACATGGCTTCGTCATCGCCGCCATCCTTGGCTGCAACCTGGGCGTTGAAGCGCGCGGCCTGGTCTTCGGCATCGTTCAGCTCCGAGAAGCCGTTGCCGAATTCGCGGCCGGTGATGTAGAGCTCAAAGCGCTCGGTCACTTCGGGGCGGTCATCGTTGGCGCGGGCCAGCGGGCTGATCTCGGTCGGGTGCTCCATGATGAAGGTGGGGTTCCAGAGCTTGTCCTCGACCACTTCCTCGAAGTACAGCACCTGCAGGCTGGCCAGGGTGCGGCCCGCCAGCTTGTCCTTCTCTTCCTTCATGCCCAGCTTCTTCAGGGCATTGGTGAGCCATTCGCGGTTGCCCACGTTCTCGCCGGCATCGGTGTACTTGACGATGGCTTCGGTGATCGTCAGGCGCTCGAAAGGCTTGGCCAGGTCCACCGGCTTGCCGCCATAGGTCAGCTCCAGGGTGCCCACGGCCTTCATCGCTGCGTCGCGGATCAGCGCTTCGGTGTAGTCCATCAGATCGCGGTAGTTCCAGTAGGCCGCGTAGAACTCCATCATCGTGAACTCGGGGTTGTGGCGCACCGAGACCCCTTCATTGCGGAAGTTGCGGTTGATCTCGAACACGCGCTCGAAGCCGCCCACGATCAGGCGCTTGAGGTAGAGCTCAGGGGCGATGCGCAGGTACATCTCCTGGTCCAGCGCATTGTGGTGGGTGATGAAGGGCTTGGCATTGGCACCACCGGGGATGGGGTGCAGCATGGGGGTTTCGACTTCGAGGAAGCCGTGCTCGACCATGAACTCGCGGATGCCGGAGACCGCCTTGGAGCGGGCCACAAAGCGCTTGCGGGCGTCTTCGTCGGTCATCAGATCGACATAGCGCTGGCGCACCTTCTGCTCCAGATCGGCCATGCCGTGGAACTTGTCGGGCATGGGGCGCAGGCTCTTGGTGAGCATGCGGATCTTGGTCACCTTGATCGACAGCTCGCCGGTCTTGGTCTTCATCAACTGGCCTTCGGCACCGATGATGTCGCCCAGATCCCACTTCTTGAAATCGGCGTACAGCTCTTCGCCCACCGCATCGCGGGTGACGTAGAGCTGGATGCGGCCGGTGGCATCTTGCACAGTGGCAAAGCTGGCCTTGCCCATCACGCGCTTGAGCATCATGCGGCCGCCGACGCTGACGGTCAGCGCGGCAGCGTCCAGATCGGCGGCGTCCTTCTCGGCGTGGGCCGCAATCAGGTCGGCTGCGCGGTCGGCGGGCTTGAAGTCATTGGGGAAAGCCACACCTTTGCCTTGGCGCTGTGCTTCGCGCAGGGCTTTGAGTTTTTCGCGGCGCTCGGCAATCAGTTGGTTTTCGTCGTGCGCAACCGGCGCGGTCTCGGGAGTGGTGTGGTTTTCAGACATGAAGAGGCCAGCATTGCGCTGGTAAACGGCCAAAACCTGTCATTTTAAGATTTTTAGCGTGCCCCGTGCCGGCAAAAGCCGTAGTGTCCGACTGCTGCGCCGCTTTTCGTCCCTGGCGCGCAGGGGGATTTGCTGGCGCCAGCCTGGGCTGCGGCCCTAGAATAATAGCCTCAAGCCCTTTGTTATTGGCCTGCCAGCTTCATTTTTAATAGCAAATTCGCATTCTCGGGATGGCTCCCGACTGGAAACACCGATGCTTTTTCAAATCCTGTCCCTGCTGCTCAATATCGCAGGTGGTCTGCTGACCGGCGCCTGCCTGCTGCGCTGGTACATGCAGTACCAGCGCGTCTCCTTCAACAACCCGCTGGGGCAGCTGGTGCTGGCGCTGACCAGCTGGATGGTGCTGCCCTTGCGCAGGATCACCAAGGGCCTGCCCGGCGGTGACTGGGCCAGCATTCTGGGTGCCTGGCTGGTGCAGGTGGTCCAGTTTGTGCTGCTGTGGCTGGTCGCGGGCGGCCTGACATCGCTGTTGTCGGTGCTGGTGGTGGCCACCATTGGCGTGGCCAATATCGCCATCTCCACGATGGTGGTGGTGACCCTGGTGCATGCCGTGCTCTCCTGGCTGTCTTCGGGCAATGCGGTGATGAATGCCGTGTTCTACCAGCTCACCGCGCCGCTGCTGCGCCCCTTGCGCAAGGTCATTCCACTGATTGGCGGGGTCGATCTGTCGCCCATCGTGCTGCTGGTGGGCTTGCAGATCATCTCCATCATGCTGGCCCATCTGCAATCCCGGCTGCTGATGGCCGTGTGATGTGACCCTTGGGGCGCCAAGCCCGGACGCAAAAAACCGCCTAGGGCGGTTTTTTTTATGAGGATTCGCGGCCCCCAGCGAACCGCTGGGGTAGCGAGGCCGATCAGGCCACTGCGTCAGCCGGCAGGCGCTGCAGCATGGCCAGGCTGCTGGCAATGCGGTCGCGCAGCTCGCGGCGGTCGACAATCATGTCCACGCCACCCTTTTGCTGCAGGAACTCGGCGCGCTGGAAGCCTTCGGGCAACTTGACGCGCACGGTGTTCTCGATCACGCGCGGGCCGGCAAAGCCGATCAGCGCCTTGGGTTCGGCCATGACGATATCGCCCATGAAAGCGAAACCGGCAGACACGCCGCCCATGGTCGGATCAGTCAGCACGCTGATGTAGGGCAGGCCCTTCTTGGCAAAGCGGGTCAGCGCGGCATTGGTCTTGGCCATCTGCATCAGGCTGAGCAGGCCTTCCTGCATGCGCGCGCCACCGGTGGCGGTAAAGCACACAAACGGCACCTTTTGCTCGATGGCGGTTTCGACGCCGCGCACAAAGCGCTCGCCGACGACCGAGCCCATCGAGCCGCCCATGAATTCAAACTCGAAGCAGGCGACCACCAGGTTGATGCTCTTGACCGAGCCACCCATGACGACCAGTGCATCGGTCTCGCCGGTGTTTTCCAGCGCTTCCTTGAGGCGTTCTGGGTACTTGCGGCTGTCCTTGAACTTCAGCGCATCGACGGGCAGCACTTCCTGGCCAATCTCGTAGCGGCCTTCGGCGTCGAGGAACTGGTTCAAGCGCGAGCGCGCCGACATGCGGTGGTGGTGGCTGCACTTGGGGCAGACATTGAAGTTGTGCTCCAGGTCGGCCTTGTACAGCACGGCTTCGCATGCAGGGCACTTGATCCACAGACCTTCGGGCATCTGGCGACGCTCGGCCGGGTCGGTGTGCTGGATCTTGGCGGGTAACAGTTTCTCTAGCCAGGACATGGTTGTTTTCCTTTGCTCTCGCACTCAAGGGGCTGCGCACGGCGCAGCCCAGGAGGCGCATTATGCGTCAAGCGCCTTGCGGATGCCACGCAAAAAATCGGAGACCAGCGCCACGACTTTTTCGTGCGGCTGGTTTTCGATCAGCTGGATGATGCGGGTGCCGATCACCACGGCATCGGCCACCTTGCCGATGGCCTGGGCCGTTTGCGCATCGCGAATGCCAAAGCCTACGCCGACAGGGATGTGCACATGCTGGCGGATTTGCGGCAGCATCGCTTCGACGGCACCGGTATCGAGCGTGCCCGCACCGGTGACGCCCTTGAGCGAGACGTAGTACACATAGCCACTGGCCACGCGTGCGACTTGCTGCATGCGCTCTTGCGTGGAGGTGGGCGCCAGCAGGAAGATCAGGTCCATGCCATGCGCGCGCAGATCGGCCGCAAAGGCTTCGCATTCTTCGGGCGGGTAGTCTACCACCAGCAGGCCATCGACTCCGGCGGCAGCGGCATCGCGCACAAAGGCGCCCTTGCCGTGCACCTGGTCATAGCGCTCGACCGGGTTGGCGTAACCCATCAGCACCACGGGGGTGCTGTTGTCCTTGACGCGGAACTCGGCCACCATGGCCAGCACCTGCTTCATGCCAATGCCCAGCGACAGGGCTTTTTCTCCGGCCTTCTGGATGACGATGCCGTCGGCCATCGGGTCCGAGAAGGGCACGCCCAGCTCGATCACATTGGCGCCCGCATCGACCATGCCATGCATCAGCGCAGGCGTGATGTCGGCAAACGGAAAGCCGGCGGTGACATAGGGGATCAAGGCCTTGCGGCCGGCCAGCTTCAGCTGGTCAAAAGTTGCGGCGATACGGCTCATTTGGTGTAGCTTCCCTTGACGGCCACGCCGCGGCTGGAGGGTTGGGCATAAAAGTCGACGCCCGAGAGATCGGCCACGGTGCCAATGTCCTTGTCGCCCCGGCCCGACAGGCTCACGAGGATGGACTGGTCGGCGCGCATGGTCTTGGCCAGCTTCATCGCATAGGCCACGGCGTGGCTCGATTCCAGCGCCGGGATGATGCCCTCGGTATGGCAGAGGTAGTGGAAAGCGTCGAGCGCCTCCTGGTCGGTGATGCCGACATACTGGGCGCGGCCGATTTCCTGCAGCCAGGCGTGCTCGGGGCCCACGCCGGGGTAGTCGAGACCTGCGCTGATCGAATGGGTTTCGGTGATCTGGCCGTTGTCGTCCTGCAGGATGAACGTACGGTTGCCATGCAGCACGCCTGAGGAGCCGCGCTGCAGCGACGCCGAGTGCTTGCCGCTGTCCAGGCCTTCGCCGGCCGCTTCCACGCCGATCAGGCGCGTGTTCTCATAGGGGATATAGGGGTAGAAGATGCCCATGGCATTGCTGCCGCCACCCACACAGGCGATCACCGCATCGGGCTGCTCGGCAGCCATGTTCTGTTCCTTGAACAGCGCCGGCATTTGGGTCAGGCACTCATTGCCGATCACGCTCTGGAAATCGCGCACCATCATCGGGTAGGGGTGGGGGCCGGCGACGGTGCCGATGATGTAGAAGGTGTTGTCCACATTGGCAACCCAGTCGCGCATCGCTTCGTTGAGCGCGTCCTTCAAGGTCTTGCTGCCTGACTCGACCGGCACCACGGTGGCGCCCAAGAGCTTCATGCGGTAGACGTTCGGGCTTTGACGGCGCACATCTTCGCTGCCCATATAGACCACGCATTCGAGGCCATAGCGGGCGCAGATCGTGGCCGTCGCCACGCCATGCTGGCCGGCGCCGGTCTCGGCAATGATGCGCGGCTTGCCCATGCGCTTGGCGAGCATGGCCTGGCCGATCACATTGTTGATCTTGTGGGCGCCGGTGTGGTTGAGGTCCTCGCGCTTGAGGTAGATCTGCGCGCCACCCATCTCGCGCGACATGCGCGCAGCGTGGTAGACGGGCGAGGGGCGGCCGACATAGTGGGCCAGCTCGTACTGGAATTCGCGCAGGAACTCCGGATCGTTCTGGTACTTGTCATAGGCCTCGCGCAGCTCGACCAGGGCGTGGGTCAGGGTTTCGCTGGCAAAGCTGCCGCCATAGGGGCCGAAATGGCCCGCGGTATCGGGTTGCTGGTATTCAAACATGGAAGGGATTCTTGGCAAGTAGTGTGTCAGCGGCACGCACGGCTGCGACAAACTGTTGGATTTTTTCGGCGTCCTTGGTGCCCTTGATGGTCTTGCCATCGGCACCGGTCATCTCAACGCCCGAGCTCACATCCACCGCGAGCGAGATGCAGCGCGGTCTGACTTGCACAATGCCATCGGTCACGTTTGCAGGCGTGAGTCCACCAGACAAAACGAGATGAGAGGCTACGTTTGTTGGAAGCAGTGACCAATTGAATGCTTTGCCGCCGCCGCCGAACCCCTCGACATGGGCGTCGAGCAGGATGGCCTTGGCGTGTGAATATCGATGGGCGTATTCTACGAGGTCGAACTGCACCGCAGCGTCGCCAAGGGGTATGCGTGCGGCGCGCAAAAAGCTGCGCTCGCCGCCGCCGGTTGACGCCAGGCATTGCTCCGGGCTCTCGTCACCATGGAACTGGGCGATGGCGCCGGGCACGCGGGCGCAGGCGGCCATCACCTGGGCTGGGGTCTCGTTGACAAACAGCAGCACCGGCGTCACAAAGGCGGGCAGGCGGCGGGCCAGCTCGGCGGCGCGCTCAGCGGTCACGGCCCGGGGGCTGGCGGGGTAGAGCACAAAGCCGATGGCATCGGCGCCGGCGGCCACGGCCGCGTCCACATCCTGTTCGCGGGTCAGGCCACAGATCTTGATGCGGGTGCGGCCCGCGCTTGCTTGCATGGCGGTCAATGGAGCTCCTTGTTCAGGCAAACCAGTCAAACGAGATGGCCTCGCTGGGCAGGCCCCAGTGCGCATCGTACTGGGGGCCCAGAAAGTACAGGCCATCGGGGGAGAAGGTGGGGGCGGCGGTCTCGCGGCTGCGCGCGTCGAGCACCTCTTGCATCCATTCTGGCGGCTTGGTGCCCTGGCCAATCACGACCAGGCAGCCCATGATATTGCGGATCATGTGGTGCAAGAAGGCGCTGCCCTGGAAATCAAAGCGCCAGTAGCAGGACGGCACGCCATCGCGCGAGGCACTGGGGCGCTGCGCGCTGCGGCCAATATTGATCGCATACAAGGTCTTGACGGGCGACTTGGCCTGGCAGCCGGCGGCGCGAAACGAGGAGAAATCATGCTCGCCCAGCAGGTACTGCACCGCGCGCTCCATGGCCTGCAGATCCAGCGGCTGGAACACCCAGCCGACCCGGCCATGCTCCACGCTGGGGCGCACCGGCGACTGCAGCAAGGCATAGCCATAGCGGCGCGAGGTGGCGCAGGCGCGGCTGTGGAAGGCATCGGGCACGCTGCGCGCCCATTGCACGGCAATGTCCTTGGGCAAGAAGGTGTTGGTGCCACGCACCCAGGAGGCTTCGGTGCGCTCGACAGGGGCGTCGAAATGCACCACCTGCATGAGGCCGTGCACACCGGCATCGGTGCGGCCAGCGCAAATGGTGGAGAGGGGGGAGGCGGCAAAGCGGCTCAGCGCCGCTTCAAGATGGTCTTGGACAGTATTGCCGCTGGGCTGGCTTTGCCAGCCCTGGTAGGCCTGTCCGTTATAGGTGATGCCCAGGGCGATTCGCATGGCGCCATCATAAGGCTGCCGGCCCACCCGGCCATGAAAAAGCCCCGCAGAGCGGGGCTGGTGCCGGGAGCGGCTGCGGTTCAGCGGCTTTGGTCCAGCAGGCGCTGGGCCTGGGCCTTGACGGTGGCGCTGGACGACTCGGCCATGACTTCTTCGGCCAGCGAGCGCGCGCCTTCCTTGTCGCCGATGGCCAGGAATTCCTGGGCCAGGGTCAGCTTGGTGGCCAGCGGATCGCTGTCATCGATCTCCAGACCGGCCATGTCATCGGCCAGGGTGACCGGATGGGTGTGGTCTGGCTCGCCGCTGCTGGGCAGGTCCAGCGACAGCGAGGTCATGTCAAAGTCCATCGTCGGCATGCTCTTGTCGCCAATGGGCATCTGCGCCGTGCTTTGGCTGTCGAAGTCGCTCAGCTGGAAGTCGAGCGAACCCGGCTGGGTCTCCAGGCTCTGCGCGGCGCTGTGGCTGGCACTGGGCGAGAGCTCGGACGGAATGCTCAGCGCTTCGGCCAGCTGGCGGTCAAAGTCTTCCATCGAAAGCGCAGGCTTGCCAGCAGCAGGCGCCAGTGCTTCGAAAGCCAGGCCCGCATCAGCGGCCGGCGCAGCTGGCGCGGCCACCGGGGCAGCAGGCGCTGCCGGTGCCTGGAACTGCGAGGCGGCATCCGGGGTTTCGGTCAGCTGGCTGCTCATCGCGAAATCCAGACCGGTGGAGGGGCTGAATGCGCTGGCAGGGCTGGAGGCCGCCATCGTCGTGGGTGGCAGCGTGTTCTCGAAAGGAATCGGCTCAGCGCGCGCAGCAGCGGCGGCGGCGGCCAGTGCGGCAGGCGTGGCAATCTCGGCCGCAGAAGGCACCGCAGCGGTGTTGTTCTGGTAGATCGGGTTGGCCGCGTCCAGCTCCTGGCCCAGCGCGGCGATGCGCAGCCAGTCGGGGCCGGTGCCACCGGTCAGCTGGCGGGCATCCTTGGCGATGCTCTCCAGCGCCAGGCGGTCCTTGCGCTTGGCGTAGATCTCGGCCAGCTTGGCATGCAGTGCGCTGCGCGTCGGGCTGGTGCGCAGCGCCTCCTTGAGGATTTCCTCGGCCTGCAGGTCACGGCCATAAGCCAGATAGACATCGGCTTCGGCCACCGGGTCGACATCGCCGGCATCGAGCTGGCTGGGGGTGTAGGCCAGCGAGGAGTTGCCGGTGGTCATCGCGCTCACCGAGGTGTCGATGTGCTGGCCACCGCTGGCGCCAAAGAACGAGTCCTGGGCCAGGCTGCTCTCGAGCACCGAGTCGGTCGCGGCGTTGACGCCTTCGTTGCGCTTTTTGTTGCGGTACCACAGGCCGCCGAGCAGCGCGAGGATGGCCAGGCCGCCCGCTGCGGGCAGCAGGGGGTTGTCCAGCAGCTCATCGACAAAGCTGGGTTCTTCGACCGGCGCAGGTGCCGGAGCGGGCTTGGGCTTGGGTGCGGCCGCAGGTGCCGGGGCTGGTGCTGCTGCAGGTGCTGCGGCGTCGCTGGCGCCAGCAGCAGGCGCTGGAGCCGGTGCAGTGGCGGGCGCTGCGGCCGGTGCCGGGGCCGTTACCGCAGGCGTAGCGGGTGCTGCAGGTGCAGGCGTGGCTGCTGCAGGTGCCGCAGCAGCCGGTGCGGCGGCAGGCGCACTGCCCGCGGCCGCTACGGTGGCGGTCGCTGCGGGTTTTCCGTCTGCGGGGGCTGCGGCCGATGCTGCGGTGGCTGCCGTGCCGGCAGCGGCTTGCTTGAGCTTGTTGAGCTCTTCGATGTTCTTGTTCAGCTCGGAGCTGCGCTCCTGGGCCGCATTGGCCTGCTGGGCGCTGGCGACGCTGGCTTCGGCCGACTTCGTGCCCTTGGCTGCTTCCTTGCTCAGCTTGAGCTGGTCCGGTGCCACGCTCTGGGGCTTCTTGTCGTCCACCGAGGCCTCGACCTTGCCGCTGGCAGCGCGCGTGTCGGTGGCGACCTGGGCCGGCGCTGCCTTGGCTGCGAGCTGGCTGCGGTAGCTGTTGAAGTCGCGGCTTTGTGCGGCCACCATCTGGCGCGCCTGGCGGGGCGATACCGCGCGGGCCTGCTCGGCCGTCGGCATGTTCAGCGTGACACCTGCCTTCATGCGGTTGACGTTGCCACCAACAAAGGCGTGCGGGTTGCTCTGGACCACGGCGATGAGCATCTGGTCGAGCGAGATATCAGCGGGCTTGTTTTGCGCGGCGATGCGGCCCAGCGTGTCGCCGCGTTGGGTGCGCACGCTGTCGCCACCGCTGTTGTTGCTGGCGGTGGCGGGAATATTGGCGCGTGCTGCGGGTGCAGGGCGCGGTGCAGCAGCGCTGCGGGCGGCGGGGGCCGGCGCTGGCGTGGCCGATGCCAGGGGCTCCTCGATCACGCGCACAGGCGGTGCCGGTGGGCGCGCGGCAGGGGCGGCGGCGCTCAGCTGCGGCGCCACCGTGACGGCGGGTTCGGGCTTGCGCAGGTTGGGCGGGTCGAACAGCATGGTGTAGCTGCGCACGACCTGGCCGGAATTCCAGTTGGCGTCGATCACATAGTCGACAAAGGGATCATTGACCGGACGCTGCGTGGTCAGCACGATCACGGCCGTGCCATTGGCGCGGCGCTGCAGCTGGGCGCGCACGCCACTGACCGTGCCCGAGTAGTCCATGCCCTGGGTGCGGAAGACCGCCGACGAGGCCGTCTTGACCTGCAAGGTGTCGGCCTCGGCATCGGTGATCTGCGGAACTTCGATTTCCGCGCGCAGGGGCTCGCCCAGCGCGGATTTCACATTGATCTTGCCCAGCGCGAGCGCTGATGCTTCCCCTGTGTACAGGCCAAAGGCTGCCATGGCGGCGGCAAGCGCAGTGATTTTCCAGCGATGCATAGTGCTATTTGATTGAATAGTAGAAGCGTGCGGGGTTGTTTTTGTACCCATGAGAAAGCCCTCCCCCTAAGACGCGAAATCGGTAATTATCAGTAAAAAGAACCTTAACAGTAATGTGTTGGAGTGACAAGTTAAGGAATGGGCATCTCATTTGATAGGGTGCTTGGGCTCACTCCGGTCGGTCTGATTGTTGTTCCAGAGCAACTTTTCAGAGGGAGGCTGCCGGGCAGACCCGGGCCTGGATCGTTAGCAAAAGCAGCAAGAAAAACACCTTCCGGCTGCTGGGGGCAGGCCCGGAAGGTGGGGTGGTTGGGCCGCTTATGCAACGGCCGGCATCAGGCCGCCAGCAGGATGCGCAGCATGCGGCGCAGCGGCTCGGCAGCGCCCCAGAGCAGCTGGTCGCCGATCACGAAGGCCGAGACGTACTCGGGGCCCATGTTCAGCTTGCGCACACGGCCCACGGCCACTTCCAGACCACCGGTCACCGCAGCGGGGGTCAGTTCCTTGACGGTCACGGCGCGCTCGTTGGGCACCCACTTGACCCAGTCATTGCCACCCTTGATCAGCGCTTCGATCTCGGCCAGCGGCAGGTCCTTGTTCAGCTTCAAGGTCAGCGCCAGGCTGTGGCAGCGCATCGCGCCAATGCGCACGCACAGGCCGTCGACGGGGATGGTGGCATCGGTGCCCAGGATCTTGTTGACCTCGGCCTGGCCCTTCCACTCTTCCTTGGACTGGCCATTGTCCAGCTGGGCATCGATCCAGGGGATCAGGCCGCCTGCCAAAGGAGCGCCGAAGAACTCGGTGGGCACATCGCTGCGGATGGTCTGGGCGACCTTGCGGTCGATCTCCAAAATGGCGGAGGCGGGCGTGGCCAGCTCATCGGCCACGGCAGCGTGCACCACGCCCATGCCCTTGAGCAGTTCGCGCATATGGTTGGCGCCACCGCCGGACGCGGCCTGGTAGGTCATCGACGAGACCCATTCGACCAGACCGGCGTTGAACAGGCCCGACAGGCCCATCAGCAAGATGGAGTTGGTGCAGTTGCCGCCAATCCAGTTCTTGCCGCCAGCGGCCAGCTTGCGCTGGATCAGTGCGTCATTGACGGGGTCGAGCACGATGACGGCATCGTCTTGCATGCGCAGCGAAGAGGCGGCATCGATCCAGTGGCCATTCCAGCCGGCAGCGCGGATCTGGGGGAAGACTTCCTTGGTGTAGTCGCCGCCTTGGCAGGTGATGATGATGTCGCACTTGGACAGCTCGGCAATGTCATTGGCATCCTTGAGCTGGGTGTGCACGGTCGCCATCGCAGGGGCCTTGCCGCCTGCGTTGGAGGTCGAGAAAAACACCGGCTCGATCAGCGCGAAGTCACCTTCGGCCTGCATGCGGTCCATCAACACCGAGCCGACCATGCCGCGCCAGCCCACCAAACCTACCAATTGCTTGCTCATAAAACGCCCTTGTGTACCTAAAGGAAATACCACGTGGGGCTGAGGGCCTGGCTCGTCGGCCAGGGGGAGGCGCACGACGAACCAGGCTGGATCAGCCGGTAATCTTCGTGGTGGTTGTGAATGTGTATGCGCGCGCAGCCATACCCGCCTCAATGGGGGTGATGGGGTTCAGCCATGAAATAGGGCAGTGCGCAGACATAGGAAGCTATTCTAGCGCCAAATTTTTAAACCTGTGCAGAAATTTTTATAAATTTCGAGTGCTGGCGCATCGAAGCGCATGCATATATGACGTTAAAAACTATTTTTCGACCATTTATGGTTTTTTAATTCATCGAAATGACTAAAGTGGAAAGCGCGCCGCGCTTCTGTCGTCGTTTTGTTGTTGAAGCGGGGTGTTTGCTTGCGCAGTACCAGCGATTCCATCCATCTGCAGGCGCAAAAAAGCGACCCGCAGGTCGCTCTTGGAGGCTTGTGTGGTCGGCTGCTTACAGCGCCGCCACCACGGCGTCGCCCATTTGCTGGGTGCCGACCTTGGTCGTGCCTTCGCTGTAGATATCGGGCGTGCGCAGGCCCTGGGCCAGCACCTTTTGCACGGCCGCTTCGATCTTCTGGGCAGCGGCTTCCTGGCCCAGGCTGAAGCGCAGCATCATCGCCGCCGACAGGATGGTGGCCAGCGGGTTGGCAACGCCCTTGCCGGCGATGTCCGGTGCCGAGCCGTGGCTGGGTTCGTACAGGCCTTGCTTCTTGTCGTTGAGACTGGCCGAGGGCAGCATGCCGATCGAGCCGGTCAGCATCGAGGCTTCGTCGCTCAGGATGTCGCCAAACATATTGCCGGTGACGACCACGTCAAAACGCTTGGGTTCCTTGACCAGCTGCATCGCGGCGTTGTCCACATACATGTGGTCCAGCTGCACATCGGGGTACTGCTTGCCCACTTCGGTCATCACATCCTTCCACAGCTGGAAGGTCTCCAGCACATTGGCCTTGTCCACGCTGGTCACGCGCTTGCTGCGCTTTTGCGCGGCCTGGAAGGCCACATGGCCGATGCGTTCGATCTCGGGGCGGGTGTAGCGCATGGTGTCGAAAGCTTCTTCGGCGCCGGGGAAGTGGCCGTCCGGTGCGCTGCGGCGGCCGCGTGGCTGGCCAAAATAGATGTCGCCAGTCAGCTCGCGGATGATCAGGATGTCGAGGCCGGACACCAGCTCTGGCTTCAAGCTGGAGGCGTGGGTCAGTTCCTTGTAGCAGATCGCGGGGCGGAAGTTGGCAAACAGGCCCAGTGCCTTGCGCAGGCCCAGGATCGCCTGCTCGGGGCGCAGTGCGCGCTCCAAAGTGTCGTACTTCCAGTCGCCCACGGCGCCAAACAGGATGGCGTCCGATGCCTTGGCCAGCTCCAGGGTGGCGGGGGGCAGCGGGTGGCCGGAGGCCTCATAGGCGGCGCCACCGACCGGTGCGCTTTGCAGGTGCAGGTCGAGCTTCAGGGCGTCGAGCACCTTCACGGCTTCTGCAACGATTTCTGGACCAATGCCGTCTCCGGGCAATACAGCGATTTTCATGGTTTTTTCTCAGTCAGGATGGCAGGGCTGCGCCCGGTGGGGCGCAGCGGGGATGGCGTGAAAGGGATGCGCGCGGCGCTCAGGCCTTGGCTTGCACCAGGCTGTGTGCCAGCCAGGGCTTGGTGGCCAGGCGGTTGGCTTCATAGGCCTGGATCTTGTCCTTGTGGCGCAGCGTGAGGCCAATGTCATCAAAGCCGTTGAGCAGGCAGTACTTGCGAAAGGCGATCACATCGAAGGGGATGCTTTCGCCGCCGGGGCGCAGGATGACCTGCTGGTCCAGGTCGATGGTCAGGCTGTAGCCGGGATGCACCGCGACTTCGTTGAACAGCATGTCGATCGTGGCCTCGGGCAGCACGATGGGCAGCAGGCCGTTCTTGAAGCAGTTGTTGAAGAAGATGTCGGCAAAGCTGGGGGCGAGGATGGCGCGGAAGCCGAACTGGTCCAGTGCCCAGGGCGCGTGCTCGCGGCTGGAGCCGCAGCCAAAGTTCTTGCGGGCAATCAGGATGCTGGCGCCCTGGAAGCGCTGCTGGTTGAGCACAAAGTCCGGGTTGGGCTTGCGGGCGGACTCGGGCACGCCAGGCTGGCCGGGCTGGTCCAGGTAGCGCCATTCGTCAAAGGCGTTGACGCCAAAGCCGGTCTTCTTGATCGACTTGAGGAACTGCTTGGGGATGATGGCGTCGGTGTCGACGTTCTCGCGGTCCATGGGTGCCACGAGGCCGGTGTGGATGGTGAATTTTTGCATGTTCAAGCCTTTGGGCTGCACGCGGTCATTGGATGCGCGCGGGCAGCGGTGTATGGAATGGGGTTAGCGTGCTGCGCGCGAGATGGCGTTGCCCGCCCCCTGCACGTCCTGGCCAATGCCGTGGACGGTGTTGCAGCCCGACAGCAGCGCGGCGAGCACGATGGTGAAGAAGGCAAAACGGGTTTTCATCGCATAGCTCCTGGGGTCATGCAAAACGGCGGATGTCCACAAAGTGGCCGTGCACGGCGGCGGCGGCGGCCATCGCGGGGCTCACCAGGTGGGTGCGGCCACCGGCGCCCTGGCGGCCTTCAAAGTTGCGGTTGCTGGTCGATGCGCAGCGCTCGCCGGGCTCCAGGCGGTCGGCGTTCATCGCCAGACACATCGAGCAACCGGGCTCGCGCCACTCAAAACCGGCGGCGGTGAAGATCTGGTCCAGGCCTTCGGCCTCGGCCTGGGCCTTGACCAGGCCGGAGCCGGGCACCACCATCGCCAGCTTCACATTCTTGGCCACTTTCTGGCCCAGCTTCTTGACGACGGCGGCGGCTTCACGCATGTCTTCGATGCGGCTGTTGGTGCAGCTGCCGATGAACACCTTGTCGACGAAGATGTCGTTGATCGGCTTGCCTGGCTCCAGGTTCATATAGGTCAGCGCGCGTTCGATGGCGCCGCGCTTGTTCGGGTCCTTTTCCTTGTCCGGATCGGGCACGGTCGCATCGACACCCAGCACCATCTCGGGGCTGGTACCCCAGGTGACCTGGGGCACGATGTCTTCGGCGCGCAAGGTGACCACGGTGTCGAACTTGGCATCGACATCGGAATGCAGGGTCTTCCAGTAGCTGACAGCCTGGTCCCATTCCACGCCGGTAGGCGCCAGCGGGCGGCCCTTGACGTAGTCGATGGTCTTGCTGTCCACAGCGACGAGGCCTGCGCGGGCGCCAGCTTCAATCGCCATATTGCAGACCGTCATGCGGCCTTCGATGGACAGGTCGCGGATGGCCGAGCCGGCAAACTCGATGGTGTAGCCGGTGCCGCCTGCGGTGCCGATGCGGCCGATGATGGCCAGCACGATGTCCTTGGCGGTCACGCCGGGGGCAACCTTGCCATCCACCTTGATCAGCATGTTCTTGGCCTTCTTGGCCAGCAGGGTCTGCGTGGCCATCACGTGCTCGACCTCGGAGGTGCCGATGCCGTGGGCCAGCGCGCCAAAGGCGCCATGGGTGCTGGTGTGGCTGTCGCCGCAGACCACGGTCATGCCGGGCAGGGTGGCGCCTTGCTCGGGGCCCATCACGTGGACGATGCCCTGGCCCTTGTCCATGAAGGGGAAGAAGGCAGCAGCGCCGAACTCGCCAATATTGTCGTTCAAGGTGACGATCTGTTCCTTGCTGATCGGGTCCTCAATGCCGTCATAGCCGCGCTCCCAGCCGGTGGTGGGGGTGTTGTGGTCGGCGGTGGCCACCACGGAGCTGACGCGCCAGAGCTTGCGGCCCGCCATGCGCAGACCTTCGAACGCCTGGGGGCTGGTGACTTCGTGCACCAGATGGCGGTCGATATACAGCACGGCGGTGCCATCCTCTTCGGTGTGGATGGTGTGCTCGTCAAAAATCTTGTCGTAGAGGGTGCGTCCGGTCATCGTGGTTCTCTTTGGGTCAAGGGTCTCATCAAGGGGCTAAATACGAAATATCAAAGATGGGCAAAGGTCTGCAGGTGCGCGGCCAGGTCGGCGTCTTGCTGGTCTGCGGCCTGGGCCTCGTCGGCGGGCCGGGGGCTCAGGTGCTCGACCAGCAGGCGGGCGGTGACCGGCAGCGCCTCAAAGTCGCGCGCCATCAGGCGCAACTCGCGCTGCGCCCAGGCGTCGGCCAGGCGGATGCCGCGCAGGTTGCCCACGCCGTGCATCAGCGCAAAGGCGCGGTCGGGCAGCAGGCCAATGCCCAGGCCGTTGTCGATCATGCGGCACATGGCGTCCAGGCTGGTGACCTGGATGCGCTGGCGCAGCGGCCGGCGCAGCTGAGCCGATGCGGTGCGCATGGCCTGGCTGATGCTGCTGCCCGATTGCAGGCCGACAATGTCCCATTCCAGCGCTTCTTCAAAGCTGATCGTGTTGCGCTGGGCCAGTGCATGGTCCAGCGGCACCACGAGCATCAGGTGGTCGCTGCGGTAGGGGCGCGACTGCAGATCGAGCTCGGCGGTGTTGGCAACGGCATCGGGGTTGCAGATGCCCAGGTCGGCCGTGCCTTCGTGCACGGCCTGGATCACCTGCGCACTGAGGTGCTCCTGCAGGTCGATCTTGATCTGGCTGTGCGCGCGGGCAAAGCTGCCCAGGTCCTCGGGCAGAAACTGCACGATCGCCGAAATATTGGCATGGATGCGCACATGGCCGCGCACGCCATCGGCGTATTCGCTCAATTCGCCCTGCATGCGCTCCAGCCCGAACAGTACATTGCGGGCATGGTGCAGCAGGCTCTCGCCTGCCGGCGTCAAAGTGACGCCCCGGCTGTGGCGGTACAGCAGCTGGGTGTCGACGGCTGTTTCCAGATCCGACAGGCGCTTGCTGACGGCCGAGGCCGCGATGAACTCCCGCTCTGCCGCGCGGCCAATGCTGCCCAGCTCGCACACCGCCACAAACAGCTGGAGCGAGGTCAGGTCAATCCGGCGCGCAAAACTGCGCTCTGAGCTTTTCATGGCGGGGAGCTATCGTATTTTTAGAAATCAGCAGCTATTTTATCTATAAATACTGGGTTTGGTATCGCGGATGACGATGGCTGATGTGTCATTTGCATGAAAACGTAGCAGGGCGCGCCCGCCAGCGGCCTGCGCCAGAGGCTGCCGAATGTGTTCGTTTTTGTAAGGCCTTCACCCCATGGGGCAGGTCTGCAGCGATTGAGCAGACATCGCAAGCAGCGATGCTCTAGAAACGGAACCACCCATGTTTTCTCGCTCCCCTTCCTTTGGCCTGTTCAGCGCGCGTCCTGCTGGCCTGGCTGCCGTCGCCATCGCGGTAGCAGCCCTGCTGGCCGGCTGCTCACCAGATGCAGGGCAGGGCGCATCGACGGCCGAGGCCCACATGGCCACCCCGGCTGCGCCCGCGCCGGTAGCGCCGATGGCCGCCCGCTCCATGGCCAAGATGGCGACGATGGAATCAGCGCCCGCTGCCGATATGGCCGTGGGCCAGGGCGGTGCGGCCGCCCCCAGCGAGCGCTTTTTGGCCATCAGCCACCGCATCCAGGTGGAGACGCCGGCGGCCGATCTGGCCGCGCTGTGGGAAGAGGTTAAGGCGCGCTGCGAGCGGCTGGACTGCTATGTCGAGGGTTCGCAGCTGCGCCGCGAAACCCCGCAGTCGGCCGCCGAGGCCATGCTGGCGATGCGGGTCAGCCCCGCTGACTTTGCTGCGCTGACCGCGTCGCTGGGCGCTGGCGCCCGGGTCCTCAACCACCAGACCACGACCGAGGACAAGACCTATGAGGTGGTGGATGTGGAGGCGCAGATCAAGAACCGCACCGAATACCGGGACAGCCTGCGCGCGCTGATGCTGGAGAAGAATGTCAAACGCAGCCTGCAGGACCTGATGGCCATCCGCGACACGCTCTCCCAGGTGCAGGCCGAGATCGATGCGGCCAACACCCACCGCGCGCTGTTGCAGCGCGATACCGCCAAGCAGTTCGTGCAGATGCGCTTTCAGCCCACGCGCGCCATCGTCAGCGGCACCTACAGCCCCTGGCAGCAAACCTGGCAGCGCAGCTGGGATGGCCTGACCCGCAGCGTGCAGTCGCTGATTCTGACCGCTGCGCAATCGCTGCCCTGGCTGTTGGCGCTCGCGCTGGTGGTGCTGCTGCCGCTGCGCTTCGCCATCCGGCGCTGGATGCGCCGCAGCGCCGCGCGGGCGCAGCCTGCAAACCAGGCAGAAAAGCAAGACTGACAAGCGCAGCGGCCATGAAAAAAGCACCAGCGAGGCTGGTGCTTGGCTAGGCTTGGCAAAGGAGACGCCGCATCGGATAGATGCGGCGTTTCTTTCTATCAGGTGAACAGGTTCTTCAGACGGTCGGCCCAGGACTGGTTGTTGGGTGTGTGCTTGGCGCCACCCTTTTTCAGCGATTCATCGAGTTCCTTGAGTAGCTTGCGCTGGTGCTCGGTGAGCTTGACAGGCGTCTCGACGACGATGTGCACATACAAGTCGCCCGGGTAGCTGGCGCGCACGCCCTTGATGCCCTTGCCGCGCAGGCGGAACTGCTTGCCGGTCTGGGTGCCTTCGGGGATGTCGATCGCAGCCTTGCCACTCAGGGTTGGCACTTCGATCTCGCCGCCCAAGGCAGCGGTGACCATGCTGACCGGCACTTCGCAGTGCAGGTCATCGCCATCGCGCTCGAACACCTCGTGCTTGCGCACGCGGATCTCGATATACAGGTCGCCGGGTGGGCCGCCATTCTGGCCAGGCTCACCATCACCCGTGGAGCGGATGCGCATGCCGTCGTCGATGCCGGCAGGGATGCTCACTTCCAAGGTCTTTTGCGACTTGGTGCGGCCCTGGCCGTGGCAGCTGGTGCAGGGCTCGGGGATGATCTTGCCGGTGCCCCGGCAGTGCGGGCAGGTTTGCTGCACTGCGAAAAAGCCCTGGCGCATCTGCACCTGGCCGCTGCCGTGGCAGGTGCTGCAGGTCTTGACCTGGGTGCCGGGCTTGGCGCCGCTGCCGTGGCAGGTGTCGCACTCGTCCCAGGACGGAATCTTGATCTGGGCGTTCTTGCCCGCTGCTGCCTCTTCGAGGCTGATGTCCATCGCGTAGGACAGGTCGTTGCCCCGGTAGACCTGGGGGCCACCGCCGCCACGGCGCCCACCGCCAAACATCTCGCCAAAGATGTCGCCAAACGATTCGGCAAAACCACCAAAGCCCTCGCCGCCCATGCCCGAGCGCATATTGGGATCGACCCCGGCGTGGCCGTACTGGTCGTAGGCGCCACGCTTTTGGCTGTCGGAGAGCATTTCGTAGGCTTCTTTGCACTCCTTGAACTTCTCTTCCGCTTCCTTGGCCTTGTCGCCCTGGTTGCGGTCGGGGTGGTACTTCATGGCCATCTTGCGGTAGGCCGTCTTGATTTCGACTTCCGTGGCGGATTTGCTCAGGCCAAGGACTTCGTAGTAATCGCGTTTGGACATGGTGTTCTTGAATTCTGTGGGGGTTTAACCAGCGGCGTTCAGGTACGCCCGGGCATGGGTGCCCACAAAGCTGCGGCCGGGATTGTCGCCGTCAATCCATTGCTGCGGTGGAAATAGCTCAAACAAGCCCACCTTGAACAAGGTGGGAATCGCCATCTTCAGCTCTTGTTCAACAGCGCCGCGCTCGCCGGCATTGTAGAGCGCGATGTTGTAGAGCATGGTGGCCACGGTGCCGGTCTGCACCCGGCTGCCGTCTTTGAGCGTGACGGCGGGCAGCTCTGCCGCGCCGTCGGTGATCTTCTGGTTGACACGGCTGAGCTCTGCAACATGCAGTGCGTCGCTCGCAGGTGCTGTAGTAGATGTCATCGTGTGCCTTTGGATGCTTGCGTGAAAGGGAGACAGGGCCTGCAGCCCACTGACCGGAGCTACGTGCTACAGAAGAAAGAGCGATTCTGTAGAAAAGCCATGCCGGAGTGCGGCAATGCGAACTCCGGCATGGGTGCTGGGTAGCGTCGGCTCCAAGCCTGTCGGAAGGCGATTAGTCCTTCTTGACTTCCTTGACTTCGGCGTCGACGACATTGTCATCGGCTGCCGCAGCGCCGGCCGCGCCCGCTGCTGCACCGGCGGCTCCGGCCTGTGCAGCCTGGGCGTCGGCATACACCTTCTCGCCCAGCTTCTGGCTGGCGGTCATCAAGGCCGTGGTCTTGGCTTCGATGGCGTCCTTGTCTTCGGTCTTCAGTGCTTCTTCCAGCTCTTGAACCGCCGTGTCGATGGCCGACTTCTCAGCGGCATCGAGCTTGTCGCCATGCTCGCCCAGGCTCTTCTTGACGCTGTGGACAGCGGCTTCGCCTTGGTTGCGGGCCTGCACCAGCTCGAGCTTCTTCTTGTCGTCGGCGGCGTTCAGCTCGGCGTCCTTGACCATCTTCTGGATCTCGTCCTCGGACAGACCGGAGCTGGCCTTGATGGTGATCTTGTTTTCCTTGCCGGTGCCCTTGTCCTTGGCAGAGACGTTCAAGATACCGTTGGCATCGATGTCGAAGGCCACCTCGATCTGGGGCGTGCCACGGGGTGCGGCTGGAATGCCTTCCAGGTTGAACTCGCCCAGCAGCTTGTTGGCGCTGGCGATTTCACGCTCACCCTGGAACACCTTGATGGTCACGGCAGGCTGGTTGTCCTCGGCGGTCGAGTAGGTCTGCGCGAACTTGGTCGGGATCGTGGTGTTCTTCGTGATCATCTTGGTCATCACGCCGCCCAGGGTTTCGATACCCAGGGACAGAGGCGTCACGTCCAGCAGCAGCACGTCGGAGCGGTCACCGCCCAGCACCTGGCCTTGCACAGCAGCGCCCACGGCTACGGCTTCGTCAGGGTTCACGTCCTTGCGGGGATCCTTGCCGAAGAATTCCTTGACCTTCTCTTGCACCTTGGGCATACGGCTCATGCCGCCGACCAGAATCACGTCGTCGATGTCGGACACAGCGATGCCGGCGTCCTTGATCGCGGTGCGGCAAGGGGCGATGGTGCGCTCGATCAGCTCGTCCACCAGGCTTTCGAGCTTGGCGCGGGTGAGCTTGATGTTCAGGTGCTTGGGACCCGAAGCGTCAGCGGTGATGTAGGGCAGGTTGATGTCGGTCGCGGCCGAGCTCGACAGCTCGATCTTGGCCTTTTCAGCCGCTTCCTTCAGACGTTGCAGTGCCAGCACGTCCTTGGACAGGTCCACGCCTTGTTCCTTCTTGAACTCGTTGATGATGTATTCGATCACGCGTTGGTCGAAGTCTTCACCGCCCAGGAAGGTGTCGCCATTGGTCGACAGCACTTCGAACTGCTTTTCGCCGTCCACATCGGCAATTTCGATGATGGACACGTCAAAGGTACCGCCGCCCAGGTCATACACGGCGATCTTGCGGTCACCCTTGCCGCCCTTGTCCAGGCCAAAAGCCAGGGCTGCAGCGGTAGGCTCGTTGATGATGCGCTTGACTTCCAGACCGGCGATACGGCCAGCGTCCTTGGTGGCCTGGCGCTGCGCGTCGTTGAAGTACGCAGGCACGGTGATCACGGCTTCGGTCACGGGCTCGCCCAGGAAGTCCTCGGCGGTCTTCTTCATCTTGCGCAGCACTTCTGCGGAGATCTGTGGTGGGGCCAGCTTCTGGTCACGCACTTGCACCCAGGCGTCGCCGTTGTCAGCCTTGACGATCTGGAAAGGCATCAGGTCGATGTCCTTTTGCACTTCCTTCTCGTCGAACTTGCGGCCGATCAGGCGCTTGGCAGCGTAGATCGTGTTGCGGGGGTTGGTGACAGCCTGGCGCTTGGCAGAAGCGCCCACCAGGATTTCGCCGTCTTCCTGGTATGCAACGATCGATGGCGTGGTGCGTGCACCTTCGCTGTTTTCGATCACGCGGGTGGTGTTGCCTTCCATCACGGCCACGCAGCTGTTGGTCGTGCCCAAATCAATACCGATAATCTTTCCCATTTCTCTACTCCTGTATTTGTTGGGGCGGCTCAGCGCCCTGATTGACTGTTATCTGTGGCTTTTTAGCGGTTGTTCAAGTGCGCAATGCAAAAAAGCCGGGAGGTACGTTTACTTGGGTGCAGCAACGGTCACCAGTGCAGGGCGCAGCACGCGCTCGGCAATGGCATAGCCCTTTTGCAGCACGGCCACCACGGTGTTGGGGTCCTGCGCCGCAGGCACGGCCGAGATCGCCTGGTGGTGGTGGGGGTCGAACTTGTCGCCGGCAGCCGGGTTGATCGCGATCACCTTGTTGCGCTCCAGTGCGGAGACGAGCTGGCGCAGGGTGGCGTCCGAGCCTTCGCGCAGTTGCTCGGGGCTGGCATTCTGGATCGCCAGCGCAGCGTCCAGGCTGTCGATCACCGGCAGCAGGCTTTCGGCAAAGCTCTCGACGCCAAACTTGCGGGCCTTGGCCACTTCATCATCGGCGCGGCGGCGCGCGTTTTCAACTTCTGCCTTGGCGCGCAGGTACTGGTCGGCGAGCTCGGCATTCTTGGCCTTCAACTCCGCCAGCTCTGCTTCCAGTTGCGACTGGTTGGCAGCGGCAGCGGCTTCCAGCTCTTCGGCGGACATGGGGTTTTGGCCTTCGGGGTGGAGGTTGTCTGACATGGTGCTGTTCGTATTTCGTTAACAAAAAGGACTCTTGTGGCCGCACCTGGGGGCATTTCCTTGCTTTTCAAGGGGCTTATTTGGGTTTTCCGTCTGGGCAAGCTGCCCCCCGTGGTGTCCGCAGCGGCCCGTGTTTATAAACCATGTTTGACGGTTTTTGAATTGGTTTGTATAATCGTTGGTTTCCCTTGCCACACCGCGCTGTATTTGCAATCAAGTGCACTAGCGGGTGGCGCAATCCACAAGGAGTTTGCATGCGTCACTATGAGATCGTGCTGCTGATCCACCCCGATCAGAGCGAACAAGTTCCAGCTATGCTGGAGCGTTACAAAGGCATGATTACCGCCGGCGGCGGTAAGATCCACCGCGTTGAAGACTGGGGCCGCCGTCAACTGGCCTACATGATCAACAAGCTGGCCAAGGCCCACTATCTGTGCCTGAATATCGAAGCCGACCAGGCTGTGATGGCTGAACTGGAACACGCGTTCAAGTTCAACGACGCTGTGCTGCGCCAACTGACTGTGCAGAAGAAGAAGGCTGACACCGCTCCTTCGGCCATGATGAAGACCGTGGAACGCGAAGAAGCGCGCAAGGCCAACCAGGCTGAGCACGCCGCTGCAGAGCGTTAATCACACAGGAGGTGGAGAACCGCGTACTTGTCACCGCCGTCATCGCTGAAATCAAGATTTTGCGATACACGCCGGCTGGGCTACCTGCTGTAGATGTTGTGCTGGAGCACCGCTCCACCCAGACCGAAGCAGCGCAACCCCGACAAGTCAATGCCGTGCTCAAGGCGATTGCCTTTGGTGCACTGGCAGAGCGAATCGCTCGGCAGGCTGTAGGGAGCACCTGGACATTCCAGGGCTTTTTGGCCACACCGCGCAACAGCAAATCGCTGGTTCTGCACATCCAGGATATTCAACAAGATACTTATTGAGAGGTCCGAAAATGGCCACGTTCAAGAAATTCAACAAAGACAAGCGCCCAAAGCGCAACACCCAGTCGCTGCTGTTCAAGCGCAAGCGTTTCTGCCGCTTCACCGTGGCTGGCGTCGAAGAAATCGACTACAAGGATGTCGACACCCTGCGTGATTTCGTTGCTGAAAACGGCAAGATCATTCCCGCACGTCTGACCGGCACCCGTGCCATCTACCAACGTCAGCTGAACACTGCCATCAAGCGCGCTCGCTTCCTGGCCATGGTTCCTTACTCTGACCAACACAAGATCTAAGGAGCACGAACATGCAAATCATTCTGCTCGACAAGGTCGTGAACCTGGGCAACCTGGGTGAAATCGTGAAGGTCAAGGACGGCTACGCACGTAACTTCCTGATCCCTTCGGGCCGCGCACGCCGCGCTACCGAAGCTGCCAAGGCTGAATTCGAAGCCAAGCGCGCTGAGCTGGAAAAGGCTGCTGCTGAAAAGCTGGCTGCTGCCCAAGCACAAGGCGAGAAGCTGTCCGGCCAGACCGTGAAGCTGACCCAAAAGGCAGGTGTGGATGGCCGTCTGTTCGGCTCCGTCACCAACCACGACATCGCTGATGAACTGGGCAAGATGGGCTTCCAAGTGGCCAAGTCGCAAGTGCGTCTGCCCAACGGTCCTATCAAGACCGTGAGCGAGACCGCTGTGGAAGTGGCTCTGCACACCGACGTGGTGGTGGAAGTGAACGTGTCCGTCTACGGCGAACACGTTTAATACTCCACGCTCTGCGTTGAGAAGCCGCCCTCGGGCGGCTTTTTCGTTCCCGGCCGCAGCACAGTCCCCGGGATGCGGGTTTTGTTCGTCGCTGTCAGCCTTGCGCGGCATCTGCGCTATTCTTGTGGATTGCTGGCTGCCAGGCCAGCGTTTGCTCATTTGGATTTCCCATGTCAGAGACCTTTCCCCCCCTGGATGACACTGCCTTCATCACCCCCGACAAGCAGGTGGCGCAGCTGCGCATACCGCCGCATTCGATCGAATCGGAGTCCAGCGTGCTGGGGGGCCTGCTGCTGGACAACAATGCCTGGGACCGGGTGGGCGATGTGCTGGCCGAGGACAACTTCTACCGCCATGAGCACAAGCTGATCTTCGCGGCCATGGCCAGCATGATCAATGCCGGCAAGCCCGCCGATGTGATCACGGTCTATGAGCACCTGCAAAGCATCGGCAAGGCCGAAGAGGTGGGCGGCCTGGCCTACCTGAACCAGCTGGCCCAGTATGTGCCCAGCGCCACCAATATCCGCCGCTATGGCGAAATCGTGCGCGAGCGCTCGATCCTGCGCAAGCTGGTCACCGCCAGTGACGAGATCGCCACCAATGCCTTCAACCAGCAGGGCAAGACGGTGGACCGCATTCTGGACGAGGCCGAGCAGAAGATCTTTGCGATTGGCGAAGAAGGCTCGCGCATGAAGCAGGGCTTCCAGTCGCTGGACAACCTGGTCGTCGACCTGCTCGACCGGGTGCAGGAGATGGCGGACAACCCGGTCGATGTGACCGGTGTGCCTACCGGCTTTGCCGACCTGGACCGCATGACCAGCGGCCTGCAGGCCGGTGACCTGGTGGTGCTGGCCGCGCGCCCCTCGATGGGCAAGACCTCGTTCGCGGTGAACATTGCCGAGCATGTGGCGCTCAACGAAGGCCTGCCGGTGGCCATCTTCTCGATGGAAATGGGCGCCGCCCAATTGGCGGTGCGTATCGTGGGCTCGATTGGCCGGGTCAACCAGGGCAATCTGCGCACCGGCAAGCTGACCGATGAGGAGTGGCCGCGCCTGTCCGAGGCGATCGAGCGGCTGCGCACGGTCTCGCTGCACATCGATGAGACCCCGGGCCTGACGCCGTCGGAGCTGCGTGCCAACTCGCGCCGCCTCGCCCGCCAGTGCGGCAAGCTCGGCCTGATCGTCGTCGACTACCTGCAGCTGATGAGCGGCTCGGGCTCGGCCGCCAGCTCGGACAACCGGGCGACGGAGCTGGGTGAAATCTCGCGCGGTTTGAAGATGCTGGCCAAGGAGCTGCAATGCCCGGTGATTGCGCTGTCGCAGCTCAACCGCTCGGTGGAGCAGCGCACCGACAAGCGCCCGATGATGTCCGACCTGCGGGAATCGGGCGCCATCGAGCAGGATGCGGACATCATCATGTTCATCTACCGTGACGACTACTACAACAAAGAGAGCAATGAGCCCAATGTGGCCGAGGTCATCATCGGCAAGCAGCGTAACGGCCCGACCGGCACGGTCAAGCTGTTCTTCCAGAAGAACCAGACCCGCTTTGAAAACCTGGCCGTGGGCGGCGACGACTACTGATGCACGCCAGCGCCTGGCAGGCTGGGGTGGGGCTCAGTCCTGCTGCCCCTGGCTTTGCTGGAGCACCCATTGCTCAAAAGCCTGCAGCGCGGCCGAGGGCTCGCGGTAGGTGGGGTAGCTGAACCAGTAGCTCTGCGTGCCCGGCAAGGTCTGGGTATGGGCGGGGATCAGCTGGCCCGCATCGAGCGCCGGTTGCACCAGCACCTCGGGCACCAGGCCCACGCCCAGGCCGGCGGCGGCCGCCATGATGACCATCGAGAACAGCTCATAGCGCGGCCCGCGCGAGGCCTGCACCGAGTAGTCCCAGCCCAGGCCGTTGTACCAGTCGCGCCAGGCAGCGGGTCGGCTCTCCAGCCCGATGTGTACCAGTGGCTGCCAGTCCTCCTGCGTGGCCAGCGCATGCTGCGCTGCGAAGGCCGGGCTGCAGACGGGGATGCAGGCGCCATCGCGGGCAATGCGCTGCCCCTGGGTCTTGGACCAGAGGCCGTCGCCCGAATAGATGGCGCCGTCAAAACCGCTTTCCTCGAACGCAAAAGGCTCTGAGCGCACCGACAGGTGCACATGGATGTCCGGGTGCAGTTGCGCAAAGGCGGGCAGCCGGGGCACCAGCCACTGCGTGGCAAAGCTGGAGACGACGGCCAGGTGGATGGCATAGCCCTGGGCGCGGCTGTTGGCGATCTCCTGCGTATCGCGCTCCAGGCCGTTGAGGTGCACACGCACACGCTGCGCATATCGTTTACCCGCATCGGTCAGCATGACGCGGCGTTTGTGGCGCACAAAAAGCGGCACCCCCAGCCGGTCCTCCAGCGCCGCCACATGGCGGCTGACGGCACTGGCGGTCAACGCTAACTCATTGGCAGCGCGGGAGAAATTGCCGTGCCGGGCCGAGGCTTCAAAAGCCATCAACAGGCCGATATTGGGAATCGCGTTGCGCATGGGTGGGGACTTTGTTCAAAAAACGCACTATGTCTCACCATTTTCTCATTTTGTTGTTCCTGATAGTTCACATAGTATTTTTAAGTTTGGTGCTTCTGCCCCCGCCGCGCACTGCCGCAGGCGGGCCCTGTGCAGCCCTGTCACGGGCAGGGTGTACAAAGTGCTGTGCCCGTGTCCGGGCGCGCAGCGCTTTAAGCTGCGATGGCAGCACCCCCCATCATGGTCCGGGCCCGCACGGAGGGCCGGACAGTTTCTGTTGTGATAGTGAATAGGAAAGACGAGCGATGACGCAATCCACCCAACGTTTGAACGATATTCTCAAGGCGCTTGCGCTCGACCTCCAGCCCCTGGCAGGCCAGGACATCACCAGCCGCTCGCCCGCCGACGGCGCCACCCTGGCCGTGTTGAAGGCCCACAGCGCGCAGCAGGCGCAGGACGCCATTGCCGCTGCCCACCAGGCCTACCTGCAGTGGCGCACCGTGCCCGCCCCCGTGCGTGGCGAGTTGGTGCGCCGCTTTGGCCAGACCCTGCGCCAGCACAAGGCGGCACTCGGCGCCCTGGTGTCGATTGAAGCGGGCAAGATCACCTCCGAAGGCCTGGGCGAAGTCCAGGAAATGATCGATATCTGCGACTTTGCCGTTGGCCTGTCGCGCCAGCTCCATGGCCTGACGATTGCCAGCGAGCGCCCCGGCCACCGCATGATGGAAACCTGGCACCCGATGGGTGTCGTGGGCATCATCTCGGCCTTCAACTTCCCCGTCGCCGTCTGGTGCTGGAACAGCGCTTTGGCGCTGGTCTGCGGCGACGCGGTGGTGTGGAAGCCGTCCGAGAAGACCCCGCTGACGGCCGTGGCCTGCCAGCACCTGCTCGAGCAGACGATTGCTGCCTTCAACCAGGAGCAACCTGGTGCCGTGCCAGCGGGCCTGGCCCAGCTGCTGATTGGTGCCCGCGAGGTGGGCGAAGTGCTGGTGGACAGCCCGCTGGTGCCCGTGGTCAGCGCCACCGGTTCGACCCGCATGGGCCGCCAGGTCGGCGTCAAGGTGGCCGAGCGCTTTGGCCGCTCCATCCTGGAGCTGGGTGGCAACAACGCGATGATCGTCACGCCATCGGCCGACCTGGAGCTGGCCGCCCGCGCCATCACCTTTGCAGCCGTCGGTACTGCCGGCCAGCGCTGCACCACCTTGCGCCGCCTGATCGTGCACAAATCGGTGGCCGACCAGCTGGTGGCGCGCCTGGAGAAGATCTACGGCAGCGTCACCGTGGGTGACCCGCTGACCGATGGCACCCTGGTGGGCCCGCTGATCGACAAGGCCTCGTTCGACGGCATGCAGGCCGCACTGGCCCAGGCCAAGGAAGAGGGCGGCACCGTCATCGGCGGCCAGCGCGAGCGCGAAGACCTGGGTAAAGATGCCTACTACGTGCGCCCGGCTCTGGTCAAGATGCCTTCCCAGACCAAGGTGATGGAGCACGAAACCTTTGCGCCCATCCTCTACATCGTCACCTACGACGGCAGCGCCGACGATGCGATCGCGGTGCAGAACGCCGTGCCCCAGGGCCTGTCGTCGGCCATCTTCACCAGCGACCTGCGCGATGCCGAGCGCTTCATGTCGCCAGCCGGCAGCGACTGCGGTATTGCCAACGTCAATATCGGTACCTCGGGTGCGGAGATCGGTGGCGCCTTTGGTGGCGAGAAGGAAACCGGCGGTGGCCGCGAATCGGGCTCGGACGCCTGGAAGGGCTATATGCGCCGTGCCACCAACACCATCAACTACAGTGGCGCGCTGCCACTGGCGCAAGGCGTGCGCTTTGACGTGTGATGAGCGGGCAGCCGCAGGCCGGCGCCGTGGGCATGCTGCCCGCTGCCTGGCCTTGCAGGTTTCCCCACCGGGTCGGCCGCTGCGCCGCCGGGTGTGTGCTGCCAGCGCAGGCCACTGATATGCCTGTGCCCTGTGCGGCCACCCACCCAGGCAGGGGCTTAGCGCCCCTGTCTGCAACCCCACCAGCATCCGCCAAGGGCTGGCCTGCCACCGTTGCAGGCCAGCCCTTGTTGCATCCGATGCTGCCGTTTTTTGCGGCGCTGCGCAGCCATTTGCTGCGCTGGCGCAATGTGTAGCCAGGCCAGATCGGGTTCAATCCCCCGCTTCTGGCGCATCGATGACAAGACAAAGGAGACAAGACATGGCAGATAAGCAACAAGCACGCACCGGTGGCCAGCTGGTGGTGGACCAGCTGCTGATCCACGGCGTGCAGCAGATTTTCACGGTGCCGGGCGAGAGCTTTCTGGCGGTGCTCGATGCGCTCTATGACGCGCCCATCGAGACGACGATCTGCCGCCAGGAGGGCGGCGCCGCGATGATGGCTGAAGCCCAGGGCAAGCTCACCGGCCAGCCAGGCATCTGCATGGTCACGCGGGGGCCAGGTGCTACCAATGCCTCGGCTGGCTTGCACATCGCGATGCAGGACTCGACCCCGATGATCCTCTTCGTCGGCCAGATCGAGCGCTCGGCGCGCGGCCGCGAGGCCTTCCAGGAGCTGGACTACCGCGCGGTGTTTGGCAGCATGGTCAAGTGGGCCACCGAGATCGATGATGCGGCGCGCATCCCCGAGACCATGGCCCGCGCCTTTGCGGTGGCCACCAGCGGCCGCCCCGGCCCGGTGGTGATAGCGCTGCCCGAAGACATGCTGCGCGATGCCGTCAGCGTGCCTGATGCGCGCCGCTACCAGCCTGCGCCCGCGAATGCCGCCGATGCCGATGTGGCCGCCGTCGTCGCCCAATTGGCCGCCGCGCAAAACCCCATCATCATTGCCGGCGGCTCGCGCTGGACTGCGCAGGCCCATGCGGATATCGCCGCCTTTGCCGCCGCCCATGCGGTGCCGGTGGCCTGCTCCTTCCGCCGCCAGATGGTGTTCCCCGCCCACCACGGCAACTATGCCGGCGATGTGGGCCTGGGCGTCAACCCCAAGCTGATCGAACGCGTCAAGCAGGCCGATCTGGTGGTGCTGCTGGGCGGGCGCATGTCCGAGGTGCCCTCGCAGGGCTACAGCCTCTTGGGCATTCCGGCCAGCAGCGGCCAGCGGCTCATCCATGTGCACCCCGATCCCGATGAGCTGGGCCGGGTCTACCAGGCTGACCAGGCGATTGTGGCCGCGCCCGACTCCTTTTGTGCCGCCCTGGCCCGCCAGCCAGCCGCTGCGCCGAGCGCCGAGCGCCAGGCGCTGGTGCAGCAGGCCCATGCCGACTACCTGGCCTGGAGCAATCCTGCGCCCATCCAGGTGCCTGGCGCGCTGCAGATGGGCCAGCTGATGGCGCATCTGCGCGAGGTGCTGCCGGCCGATACGGTCTGGTGCAATGGCGCGGGCAACTTTGCCACCTGGGTGCACCGCTTCTGGCCGTTCACGCACTATGGCAGCCAACTGGCCCCCACCAGTGGCAGCATGGGCTATGGGCTGCCCGCCGCCGTCGGCGCCAAGCGCCTGGACAAGCAGCGCAGCGTCGTCTGCATTGCCGGCGATGGCGACTTTCTGATGCATGGCCAGGAGTTTGCGACCGCCGTGCAGTACCAGCTGCCCGTCATCGTGCTGCTGATCGACAACGGCATGTACGGCACCATCCGCATGCACCAGGAGCGCGACTACCCGAACCGGGTCAGTGCCACCGAGCTGCGCAACCCCGACTTTGTGGCTTACGCCAAGGCCTTTGGCGGCAATGCAGCGTTGGTCGAGAAGACCGAAGACTTTGCCCCTGCGCTCGCTGCCATGCGCAGTTGGGCGGAACAGCACCAGCTGCCGGTGATCCTGCACTGCAAGCTCGATCCGCAGGCGATTACGCCGGCGCGCAGCCTGGACCAGATCCGAGGCACTGGCGTTTAAGCCCCGGCTGAAGGCGCAAAAAAAGGCACCGAGCAAAAACTCGGTGCCTTTGTATTTGGCTTTTTGGGGCTTTTGGCCTGGGCCTTGGCGGAGGCTGTGCAGCGCCTGCTGCGGCCTAGCGCGGTTTACAGCACATCGCTGGCAAAGTCGGCCAGGCGCGAGCGCTCGCCGCGCGCCAGGGTGATGTGGCCGCTGTGTGGCCAGCCCTTGAAACGGTCCACCACATAGGTCAGGCCCGAGGAGCCTTCGGTCAGGTAGGGCGTGTCGATCTGGGCCAGGTTGCCCATGCAGATGATCTTGGTACCGGGGCCGGCACGGGTGATCAAGGTCTTCATCTGCTTGGGCGTCAGGTTCTGCGCCTCGTCGATGATCACGTACTTGTTCAGGAAGGTACGGCCGCGCATGAAGTTCATGCTCTTGATCTTGATGCGGCTGCGGATCAGGTCATTGGTGGCAGAGCGCCCCCATTCGCCAGGATTGCCGCCGTCGCCCTTGGCCAGGAACTCCAGGTTGTCGTCCAATGCGCCCATCCAGGGGCCCATCTTCTCTTCTTCGGTGCCGGGCAGAAAACCGATGTCCTCGCCTACGCTGACGGTGGCGCGGGTCATGATGATCTCGGTGTAGCGGCGCTCGTCAAGCACCTGGTTCAGGCCGGCGGCCAGGGCCATCAAGGTCTTGCCGGTGCCTGCCGTGCCGGCCAGGGTGACAAAGTCCACATCCGGGTCCATCAGCAGGTTCATCGCGAAGTTCTGCTCACGGTTGCGTGTGGTCACGCCCCACACATTGTTCTTCTGGTGGCCGTAGTCCTTCAACGTCTCAAGCACGGCGGTCTTGTCACGGATCTCGATCACGCGGGCAAACAGGCTGTTCTCGCCGGGGGCTTCGTAGAAGACAAACTGGTTGATGTGCAGCTGCTGGGTGATGGCGCCGCTGATGCGGTAGCAGGTAGAGGCACCCGACTGCCAGCTCTCGACCTTCTTGCCGACCTTGGCCCAGAAATCCAGCGGCAGCTGCAGCATGCCGGTGTAGAGCAGGTCGCCGTCTTCCAGCGTCTTGTCGTTCTGGTAGTCCTCGGCCTCCAGGCCCAGCGCACGCGCCTTGACGCGCATGTTGATGTCCTTGGACACCAGCACCACAGGGCGGTCGGGGTGGCGCTGGCGCAGGGCCTCGACCACGCCCAGGATCTGGTTGTCAGCCTTGCCCTGGGGCAGGCTCTCGGGCAGCTGGTAGTTCAGCGGCTCGGTCTGGAAGAACAGGCAGCCGCTGGCGCCCTTCTGGCCGGTGGCATCGAGGCGAATGCCCTGGGCCAGATGCGCTTCCTGGCTGGCGACCAGCGCATCGAGCGTGCGGCTGGCCTGGCGGCCGTTGCGGGCCACTTCGGTCATGCCCTTCTTGTGGCCATCGAGCTCTTCGAGCACGATCATCGGCAGGTAGATATCGTGCTCTTCAAAGCGGAACAGGCTGCTGGGGTCATGCAGCAGCACATTGGTGTCGAGCACAAAGAGCTTGGCCTTGTCGCTGCGCGGTTTGGCGGCCTTGGCCGGCTTGCTGGCGACGACGGGGCTGGCTTCGGCCACGGCAGGGCTGCGGGCCGGTTGCGCAGGCTTGGCTGCTGCTGGCGCCTTGGCGCTTGCGGCCACCGGCGCAGGGGCTTGCACGGGAGCAGGGGCGGCCGCCGCTTTCTTGCTGCGGCTGCTGGCCTTGGGCGCGGCAGCGGCTTGCGTGCCACGGCGCGGCGCAGGGCTTGAGGCCACGGCGGCGGGCGCCGTGTCCAGGTCTAGAAGATCGTCGTCTTGTTCATCGCGCGCAGCGGCCGCGGATGCACGGGATGGGGTGTTGGTCTTGGCGGAAAAGTCACCAGCGGAAAGCTGGCTGCCACGGCGGGTAGGTGCGGGAGGCAAGGGCATGGAGCTCGGGGCCTTTATCTAAACACTCGCCAAATGGGCGAACTCACTCCGAACGCCTGCCACCCCGGATGCAAAAAAGGCCATCTCGCAAGCAAGACAGCCTTTTTCATGGGGAATGACAGAACAATCCGGACTCACATACATATGGAGCCCATTATGCACATTCTGGGCGCCCCGAAACCAGCAATCGCAGTCATGGATCGCGGTGTCGGCCCAGAAAGACGGAAACAGCAACGGCGCGCATCCGCAGATCGCGCGCCGCCACACGGTTGCCGCCTGGCGCAGCGGCTTAGGCAGCCTTCTTTTGCGCAGCCTTCATCGACTTGACGGCCTTGAGCACTTCTTCGACATGGCCCAGCACCTTCAGGCCGCGCCATTCTTGCACCAAGATGCCATCAGGGCCGACCAGGAAGGTCGAGCGCTCGATGCCCTTGACCTTCTTGCCGTACATGATCTTGTTCTTGACGACGCCGAACATGTGGCACAGCTTCTCTTCGGTATCGGCGATCAGCTCGAAGGGCAGCTCAAGCTTTTCCTTGAAGTCGTCGTGCGACTTCATGTTGTCGCGCGACACGCCGAAGACGGCTGCACCAGCCTTGACAAAATCCGCGTACTTGTCGCGGAACTGCATGGCTTCGGTGGTACAACCGGGGGTGTTATCCTTGGGGTAGAAGTACAGCACCAGAATTTGCCCCTGATGCGACGCATTGGAGACCTTCAGGCCTCCCGTCGCTTGTGCTTCAAATTCTGGCAAGGGTTTGTTGACAACAACAGCCATAGCTCTCTATTTTCTCCGGAGTAATCGCAAAAAGGCCGCAGGAATCAAAGTATTCATCTAGTTGTTATTCAGGCCCGCGGCCGCAAGCGAGTATTTTAACCCGAATCGAAATATTTATCGAGCCCCACTGATAAACACAGGCTATCGATTGTGGTTATAGAGCAGGAGCCTCCAGCAGCACGGCCAGCAAGACCTTGCGTCCCTCACCAGCCAATACGTTGTAGGTACGGCATGCAGCGGGCGTATCCATGGTCTCGAAGCCGATACGTTTTGCAATCAGTGGAGCCAGCCAGGCAGGCGAAGGAAAACGTAACCGATTGCCACTGCCGAAAATGACCGTTTCGACATCGGCCTCGGCGAGCTGGGCGAAATGGGCGGGGCCCAGGTCTTCGAAGCGCTCGCAATCCCAGCGCTGGAGGGTGCCGTTGGAGCCGACCACCAGGCTGTATGCATAGGACTGCTTGTCCACGGCCAGCCAGCCCGGGCCATAGCCTGTGATGGTCAAGGTGTCGGATTTATCGGGCTGGAACTTCATGGCGCGGGCTTTCTGCAAACGGGGCTGGGACGGGGCGGTGCCCGGTGCCGCAGGCACAGGGAGCCACTACAGGGCGATCAACGCAAGGATCTGTGGTCAAATTATAGTTTTCACCTAGTTGGGTTGTGGGTTCGAGGTATTGGCATGGTTGCCAGCCGGCTGCAATCCCGTGTTTTCAGAGGTAGTGGTTTCTGTCATGAAGACGATTCAAAAATCCGCCAAGCTGGCCAATGTGTGTTACGACATTCGAGGGCCGATCATGGACGCGGCGAAGCGGATGGAGGACGAAGGACAGAAGATCACCAAGCTCAACATCGGCAACCTGGCGGTGTTTGGCTTCGATGCCCCTGAAGAGGTGCAGCAGGACATGATCCGCAACCTGCCCAACTCGGCGGGCTACTCCGACAGCAAGGGCATCTTTGCCGCGCGCAAGGCGGTGATGCACGAAACCCAGCGCCTGGGCATCAAGGGCGTGGGTCTGGACGATATCTACCTGGGCAATGGCGCCTCCGAGCTGATCAGCCTGGCCACCAATGCGCTGCTCGATACTGGCGACGAAATGCTGCTGCCAGCCCCCGACTACCCGCTGTGGACGGCGGCGACCAGTCTGTCGGGCGGCACCCCGGTGCACTATATGTGCGACGAAGAAAACGGCTGGATGCCCAACCTGGCGGACATCCGCGCCAAGATCACGCCCCGCACCAAGGGCATCGTGGTCATCAACCCCAACAACCCCACCGGCGCGCTGTATTCCGACGCCCTGCTGCGCGACATCGTGCAGATCGCGCGTGAGCATGGCCTGGTCATCTTTGCCGATGAGGTCTATGACAAAGTGCTGTATGACGATGCCAAGCACACGCCGATGGCCTCGCTGTCGCAGGATGTGCTGACCATCACCTTCAATTCGCTCTCCAAGGCCTACCGCAGCTGCGGCTACCGTGCCGGCTGGATGGTGATCTCCGGCGACAAGACCGGTGCTGCCGACTATATCGAGGGCCTGAACATGCTCTCGAACATGCGCCTGTGCGCCAATGTGCCCGGCCAGTGGGCTGTGCAGACCGCGCTGGGCGGCCACCAGAGCATTGATGAGCTGGTGCAAGAAGGCGGGCGCCTCCGCAAGCAGCGTGACCTGGCCTGGGAGCTGATCAATGCCATCCCCGGTGTCAGCTGCGTCAAGCCCCAGGGCGCGCTCTACATGTTCCCCAAGCTCGACCCTGCGGTCTACCCGATCGAGGACGACCAGGAATTCTTCCTGCAGGTGCTCAAGGAGACCCGCGTGATGCTGGTCCAGGGCACCGGCTTCAACTGGCCACGGCCTGACCACTTCCGCATCGTGTTCCTGCCCCATGAGGCGGACCTGCGCGAAGCGATCAACCGCCTGGCCGCTTTCCTGGCCAAGTACCGACTTCGCCACGGAACCGAGCAGCTTGCGCAAGCCCATAAGGCCGATATCAAGCTGGTCAAGACCAAGGCAGAAAAATCCGCTGCCTGAGTCGCCGCCTTTCCTATCTGACAACGACAGGCGTCCGGCTGGGCGCCTTGTTGGTTATTCAACGTATCCAAGAGAATTTATGAAACCGATCCAAGTAGGCTTGTTGGGCATCGGCACCGTCGGTAGTGGTGTCTTCAACGTGTTGCAACGTAACCATGACGAGATTCGCCGCCGCGCTGGCCGCGATATTGCCGTGACCATGGTGGCCGATCTGGATGAAGCCCGTGCCCGTGCGGTGGTGGGTGACCAGGCCGCCGTCGTCAAGGACGCGCGCGAGGTGATCGCCAATCCCGACATCGATGTGGTCATCGAGCTGATCGGCGGTTATGGCGTGGCCAAGACCCTGGTGCTGGAGGCGATTGCCGCTGGCAAGCATGTGGTGACGGCCAACAAGGCCCTGCTGGCCGTGCATGGCTCGGAGATTTTCAAGGCAGCGGCCGACAAGGGCGTGATGGTGGCCTACGAAGCGGCCGTGGCCGGTGGCATCCCGATCATCAAGGCGCTGCGCGAAGGCCTGACCGCCAACCAGATCCAGTGGATTGCCGGCATCATCAACGGCACCACCAATTTCATCCTCTCCGAGATGCGCGACAAGGGCCTGGACTTTGACGTGGTGCTCAAAGAAGCGCAGCGCCTGGGCTACGCCGAAGCCGACCCGACCTTCGACATCGAAGGCGTGGACGCCGCGCACAAGGCCACCTTGATGAGCGCCATCGCCTTTGGCGTGCCGGTGCAGTTCGACAAGGCCTATGTCGAGGGCATCACCAAGCTGTCGTCGGTCGATATCCGCTATGCCGAGCAGCTGGGCTACCGCATCAAGCTCCTGGGCATCACCAAGCGCACCGACAAGGGCATCGAGCTGCGGGTGCACCCCTCGCTGGTGCCATCCAAGCGCCTGATCGCCAATGTGGAAGGCGCGATGAATGCCGTGGTGGTGCATGGCGATGCCGTGGGCACGACGCTGTACTACGGCAAGGGCGCAGGCTCCGAGCCCACCGCCTCGGCCGTGATTGCCGATCTGGTAGACATCGCCCGCCTCGAAGGCGCCGCTGTGGCCCACCGCGTGCCGCCCCTGGCCTTCCAGAGCAGCACCTTGCGCGAAGCGGGGCAGGAGCTGCCGGTGCTGCCGATGGCCGATATCACCACCAGCTACTACCTGCGCATGCGCGTGGCCGACGAGGCCGGCGTGCTGGCCAAGGTCACCGGTCTGCTGGCTGGCGCCGGCATCAGCATCGATGCGGTGCTGCAGCGCGAAGCCGACGAAGTCGGTGGCGAAGGCTCGACCCAGACCGACCTGATCATCCTGACGCACGACACGCGCGAAGGCGATATGGACAAGGCGCTCGCCGAAATCCAGGGCCTGCCCACCGTGCTGGCGCCGATCACCCGCATCCGCAAGGAAGAGCTGAACTAAGCGAGCGCTAGAGCCGCTGCGGCCGCCGGTCGCACCGCCCGGCGCCTGCCGCCTACCCAACCGCCTGTGGCCGATCCGGCCCAGGCGGTTTTGCTTTTTGGGGTCCAACGGCTGCGAAAACATCCGCATCATTCTGTTACTTGTGGGTATTTGTTCACGTCATTATTTTTCTAAATAATGGCCGCTCACAAATGCGGCGCCCCCGGGGGCTGCAGATCGATAACAAAGACGGGGAGTTGCACTATGTCGGACACCGACAAGAAATGGCTGGCGCTGGCCAAGCGTTAGGGGGTGTTGTTCGGGATTCCGCTGCTGATGCTGGCCATTGGCCTCTGGCAATGGTCGCGGGCCGATACGCCGGTCTCGGATGTGGGCGCGCAGATCGCCCAGTACCAGCAGGTGGTGCGCCAGCTCGAGGCGATCGAGGCCGAAAAGCCCGGCCGCCGTGCGACGGTGCGGGACAGCGAGGGCAAGGAATACCCGGTCTGGAAGGTCAAAAACGAGTACCTGATGGCGATCCAGGACCTGCAAAACCAGGGTCTGAATGTCACCACCCGTAACTTGCAGCCGGTGCTGGCGGGCTGCACTATCGCCTTCAGCGTGCTGGCGCTGCTGTGGTCGGCGCTGGGGGTGGTGTACCAGCGCGGCATGGGCGCCAAGGCCCTGCAGTCGCGCGAGCAGCTGCTCGCGACCTTCCAGAAGGGCCGCAAGCTCTTGCCCACCTATATGGTGGTCATGGTGCTGCTGCTGTTCGGTGCGGCCATCCCGCTGCTGGTCTACGAGATGATGCCCATCCTGCGCCACCGCAACTACAGCAAGGGCGACATGAAGCTGATGTTCATCCTCGGCGGCCTGGCGCTGTTCCTGCTCTACTCGGGCTGCAAGGTGCTGATCGATGTCTGGAAGGCATCGCGCAAGCCGCTGGAGAACGCGCCCATCGAGGTGATGGGCCAGACCGTCAGCCGCCAGCAGGCGCCCGAACTCTGGGCCTTTGTGGACCGCGTGGCCGCCAAGACCGGCGCCGGCATGCCCGACGCGCTGGTCGTGGGCCTGAACGAAGGCTTTTTTGTGACCGAGCACCCGGTGCAGCTGGCCAGTGGCACCTTGCTGCCCCAGGGGCGGGTGCTGTACCTGCCCTTGCCCTATATGGCCTTTCTCAATGCCGGCGAGGTTGCTGCGGTGATCGGCCATGAGCTGGGCCACTTCATCGGCGAGGACACGCTCTACAGCCAGCGCTTCTCACCGATCTACAGCGCCACCCTCCACCACCTGGTGGCCATCAGCGGCGGTGAGCGCCATGAGGGCTCCTGGATGGACATTCTGCGCCGGCCAGCCACCTTGTTTGGCGAGATGTTCTTGGACAGCTTCCACGAAGCAGTGCGCTACTGGAGCCGCAAGCGCGAGCTGGCCGCCGATGCGGTGGGCGCGCAGGTCGTGAGCCCGCAGGCCGTTGCGTCGTCCTTGCTGCGCATCAGCGCGCTGGCCCCGCTGGTGGATGAGGCGCTGCAGGCCAACTGGGACCGGGGCGAGACGGTCGCAGGCGGCGTGCTGGGCCATGTGCGCCAGCTGGTCGCTGCCAAGGGTATGACCGACCCGAGCGAGCACCTGGACCAGCGCCAGGCCCACCCGACCGACACCCACCCCGAGCTGGCCGAGCGCCTGGCTGCGCTGGGTGTGCCCGTCAGCCCCGAGTTGCTGGCCCGGGCGATGGATGCCCAGGGCAGCCAGCTGCTGCAGGAGTTTGGCCTGGAGCAGGGCGCGCCCGCTGCCAGCAGCCGCACCCTGGCCGGGGCGGTCGCACCGGCCCCGGTCGCCGATCTGAATGCCGCCTTGCAAAACGAGCTCAGCAGCGCAGCCGCGTCCCACCGCAGCGCCAAGCTGGCCGAGCTGCGCGAGATCGCGGCGCTGGCTGCGCCCGAGACGGTGATCCATGAGCGCTCGGCTTTCATGGTGGGCTTGTTCGGCTTTCTGGCCCTGGCCTGCTTTGGCGGCGCGGTGGCCTTGTTCATGGCGGGCCTGCACATGGCCATGGCTGCCGGCGTGCTTGCCGGTGGTCTTGTCTGCGTATGGGTGGCGCGGCTCTTCTGGCGCGACAGCCAAAGCCCGGCGATGGTGCTGCAGCCCGCAGGTGTGCGCCTCTTCAACGCGAAGGCCTTGCTGCCCTGGTCGTCGATCGATGATTTCGAGTTCAACCAGGCCAACCACATGCTCACCGTCATCATGGCCCTGGAGCCCGGTGTGCAGCCGCCTGCGATGGGCGTGGGCAAGCGCCGCGCCCAGTTCCAGAAGAAAAAGCAGCGCGTCGTCGTGATGCTCAAGGGCGTCAAGAAGATGAAGAACCAGGCCTTTGCCGAGCTGGTGCTGAACCAGTGGCGCGCCTACTATGCCCGCCAGGAGCTGGCGCGCATGGGAGAGCAGGTCTAACGGCTGCTCCACAACCCAGCCAGGCCTCGGACCCAGTTCGGGGCTTTTTTATGCCAGCGGCTGCCCTCGGTGTCGCAGCCTGGCCGCTGCTGCCAGCTGCTGTGCCCCACATTCCTGCGCAAGCTGTGCCAGTACTGGCGACTGCAGGATAATAAGCAGTTGCTCCTTGCCCGTGAGCGGGCTGTGTCCACTTATTTCGCACCCTCCATGCTGTATCTCTCCACGCGCGGCCATGCCGAACAAAAACGTTTTTGCGACATTTTGCTCGAGGGCCTGGCGCCCGATGGCGGTCTGTACATGCCGGTGCACTACCCGCAGATTGACGACGCCAAGCTGAGCGCGCTGCGCGAGACGCTCAAGAGCAAGGGCTATGCCGCGCTGGCGTTCGAGATTCTGTCGCTGTACATCGACGACATCCCCGCCGATGACCTGCGCGCGCTGTGCAACAAGACCTATACCGAGGCGGTGTTCGGCACGGCGGCGATTGTTCCAGTGCGCCAGCTCGAAGGCCAGTTGATGATCGAGGCGCTCTCCAATGGCCCGACCTTGGCCTTCAAGGACATGGCCATGCAGCTGCTGGGCAACCTGTTCGAGTACGAACTGGCGCGCCGCGGCGAAGAGCTCAATATTCTGGGTGCCACCAGCGGCGACACTGGCAGCGCAGCAGAATACGCGATGCGCGGCAAAAAGGGTGTGCGTGTGTTCATGACCAGCCCGCACGGCCGCATGAGTCCCTTCCAGCAGGCACAGATGTTCAGCCTGCAGGACGAGAACATCCACAACATCGCCATCGAAGGCGTGTTTGACGACTGCCAGGACATCGTCAAGGCGGTCAGCAACGACCACGCCTTCAAGGCGCAGTACAAGATTGGCACCGTCAACTCCATCAACTGGGCGCGCCTGCTGGCCCAGGTGGTCTACTACTTTGCCGGCTACCTGCAGGCCACCAGCCAGAACAGCGAGAAGGTGAGCTTCACGGTGCCCAGCGGCAACTTTGGCAATGTCTGCGCCGGCCATGTGGCGCGCCAGATGGGCCTGCCGATTGCCAAGCTGGTGGTGGCCACCAACGAGAACGATGTGCTGGACGAATTCTTCCGCACCGGCCTCTACCAGGTGCGCGGCGCTGCCCACACCTTCGAGACCTCGAGCCCGTCGATGGACATCTCCAAGGCCAGCAATTTCGAGCGCTTTGTGTTCGACCTGGTCGGCCGCGATGGCGCACGCCTGCAGCAGCTGTTTGCGCAAGGCGTGGCCCAAGAGGGCCGCTTTGACCTGCAGGCCGATCCGGCTTTTAAGGATGCTGCCGGCCGCTATGGCTTTGTCAGCGGCAAGAGCACGCATGCCGACCGCCTGGCTACGATCCAGGACACCTACCAGCGCCTGGGCCAGATGATTGACACCCACACCGCCGATGGCGTGAAGGTGGCGCGTGAGCACCTGGGTGCCGAGCCGATGATCGTGCTGGAGACGGCCTTGCCAATCAAGTTTGCCGCCACCATTGAAGAGGCGCTGGGCCGCACACCCGAGCGCCCGGCCAAGTTTGACGGCATCGAAGACCTGCCCAAGCGCGTGGTGGTGATGCCCGCTGATGTGGACCAGGTCAAGACCTATATCAAGGACCACTGCCGCTGAACCGGCTAAGCTGCCGCTACCGCCTCGAGCCTGGGTGCCGAGGCCGTCCGTGGAATCATCAAGGAGGCGGGTATGCAGGTCGTGTGTTTTGCAGGCTATTCGGGCAGTGGCAAGACGACCTTGATCGAGCAGGTCATCCCGGTACTGATTGCGCAGGGCCAGCAAGTGTCGGTCATCAAGCATGCCCACCACCGCTTTGACATCGACACCCCCGGCAAGGACACCTGGCGCCACCGCCAGGCTGGTGCCTACGAGGTGCTGGCTGCCTCCGACCAGCGCGTGGTGCTGATGCGCGAGCTGCCAAAGACGCAGGAGCCCGATGTGCATGCGCTGATCGCCCAGCTCGACAGCCAGGTGGACTGGGTGCTGGTGGAGGGCTTCAAGGACTGCGACCTGCCTAAGCTGGAGGTGCTGGCCAATGCGCCCGAGCCCCATGGCAAGGCGCCGCTCTACCCGCAGGATGCGGCCGTGCAGGCGGTGGTGTTGTCACCCGCCCGCGAGCTGTTGCCCGCCACCGCCCTGCCGCAGCTGCCCCGCGATGCCCCCGCCGATGTGGCCCAGTGGCTGCTGGCGCACAGCGCCCGCTTTGCCTATACCCCGCCCTGTGTATTTGCGATCGATACCGCCGGCTAAGCGGGCCGTGTCGATGTTCGGCCGGCCTGGAGGCGGCCGACAACCCAAGGAATGATTGAATGAACAGCCAGCCCCGTCCCCCCCTGAAATCCCTCGATGCCGCGCTGGCCGAGCTGCTGGCCCATGCCCAGCCGCTGGCGGGCCATGAGCTGCTGGATACCTTTGATGCCGACGGCCGCGTGCTGGCGCAGGACCTGGTCGCTGCCTTGCAAGTGCCGCCTTTCGACAACAGCGCGATGGATGGCTATGCGCTGCGCGCAGCCGACCTGAGCGGGCCCGGGCTGGCCCTGCCGGTCAGCCAGCGCATTGCAGCGGGCAGCATCGGCGAGCCGCTGGCAGCGGGCACCGCCGCCCGCATCTTTACCGGGGCAGCGGTGCCTGCGGGCGCCGATGCCGTGGTGATGCAGGAAGAATGCAGCCTGCTGGACGATGGCCGGGTGCAGATCAATGCGGCTGTCCAAGCCGGGCAGAACATCCGCAAAAGTGGCGAAGACATGCAGCTGGGCAGCACGGTGCTGACCGCTGGCACGCGCCTGGGCCCGGCCGAGCTGGGCCTGGCTGCCAGCATGGGCTGCGCCCGCCTGCCGCTGGCCCGCCGCCCGCGCGTGGCCTTGTTCTCCACCGGTGATGAGCTGGTCATGCCCGGCGACGTGGCGCCCCAGGACCTGCCCTTGGGCAGCATCTACAACAGCAACCGCTTCTTTTTGCGCGCCATGCTCCAGCGCCTGGGCTGCGAGGTGCGCGACCTGGGCATCGTGCCCGACAGCTATGAGGCCACCGTGGCCGCGCTGCAGACGGCGGCGCAGCACAGCGACCTGGTGCTGACCAGTGGCGGCGTGTCGGTGGGTGAGGAAGACCATGTCAAGCCGGCCGTG
The DNA here is from genome assembly GCF_037479395.1 of Comamonas sp. MYb21. Classification (NCBI taxonomy): domain Bacteria; kingdom Pseudomonadati; phylum Pseudomonadota; class Betaproteobacteria; order Burkholderiales; family Comamonadaceae; genus Comamonas; species Comamonas sp. MYb21. The sequence continues at coordinate 416,535 of NZ_JBBGZC010000002.1, forward strand.
CAGGCCTTGGGCAGCCTTGACCTGTGGGCCATTGCCGTCAAGCCGGGCAAGCCCTTTGCCTATGGGCGCGTGGGCCAGACCCATTTCATCGGCCTGCCGGGCAACCCGGTCTCCAGTTTTGTGACCTTTGCGCTCCTGGTGCGGCCTTTTCTGCTGCGCCTGCAAGGCGTGCAGGCGCTGGCGCCGCAGGCGATCGATATGCGTGCCGATTTTGACTGGAGGCGCGCCGACAAGCGCCGCGAATTCTTGCGGGTGCGCGTCAATGCGCAAGGCGGGCTGGAGCGTTTTGCCAACCAGGGCTCGGGTGTGCTGACCTCGGCCGTCTGGGCCGACGGCCTGGTCGACAACCCGCCCGGCCAGACGATTGCGCAGGGTGACAGCGTGCGCTTTGTGCCCTTTGCCCAGCTGCTGGGCTGAGGAGGGTGAGGAGATGACGATGAAGACTTTGCAACTGCGCTATTTTGCAAGTATCCGCGAGGCCATTGGCAGCGGCAGCGAGGCCTTTGCCACCGATGCCGGCACCGTCGCCGAGCTGCGCGAGGCCTTGTTGGCACGCGGCGAGCCCTATGCCAGCTGCCTGGCCCGGGGACGCGCGGTGCGCACCGCCGTCAACCAGGTGCTCAGCGATGACAGCGCGGTGCTGGAGGCGGGTGCCGAGGTGGCGTTTTTTCCGCCGGTGACGGGCGGTTAAGCATTCTTAAGCAGCGCCATCTTCTGCGGGGCTGGGCAGCAGCAGCTCGGGCGCTTTCCATTCCAGCAGTTCGGCCAGGCGCAGTACCACCCAGCGGGCTTCCTCGGCGCTGATGCCCGCGTCTGGCGCCTGCAGGCCGCTGTAGATGGTCTGCAGGATGGCGCTCTCGGAGGGCGCACTTTGGTGGTAGAGGATCTGCGCCTGCTCGACCAGCATCTGCGCCAGGTCTTCGCAGAGCTCATAGCGCTGGGCGATGTCGGCGAGCGGCTGGCGCAGGCGCTGGTTGCGGCCCTGGAACAGGGCGATGAAGGAATCAGGGACAAAGATCTGGCTGCCGTCTTGCATGGGTATCCATCAGTTGAGGTGCGCGTTCAGGGCGTAAAGCGCTTTTCAAAGCGGGCCACATCTTCTTCCAGCTCAAAGGTCACGACCTGGCCCATTTTCTTGTCGCTCTCGCGGCAGGCGGCATAGACGCTGGTCTTGCCGACCAGGTCCATCGCCGGGATGTCGATGATCGCGTAAGGATAGGGCACGAACACGTGGTGCTCGAACACAATGCGGTGCTGGTTGCGCGGATTGGGGTAGAGCAGGAAGCCGTGGGCATTCAGGGTCTGACTGGGCATGGAAAGCATCCAAAGAGAAAACAGGTCTTGCAAGCGAGCGGGCTGGCGGCGGAATGCGGGCATTCCAGCAGCCCAAAGCTTGCAGAGGGCCACCAGTGTGCCGCAATCGCGAAGCTGGGGTGGCCTGCCATGGTTTGCGGCAGGGCCCGGCCGGGCATGCTAGGCTTGGTTTTTTGATGCTTTTTCCGCCGAGATACCGCCATGCTGCACACCCATATCGCCGTCCAGACCGCTGACTTTGATGTGAGCGAGGAGCTGCGCCTGCTGTGCGCCGCCGATGGCCGCATCGGCGCGGTCTGCAGCTTTGTCGGCACGGTGCGCGACCGCAATGCGGGCAGCGAGGTGGCGACGATGGAGCTGGAGCACTACCCGGGCATGACGGAAAAATCGATCGCCCAGATGGTCGAGGCCGCCAGCCAGCGTTTTGACATCTTTGGCGCCCGCATCATCCACCGCGTGGGGCTGCTGGCGCCTGGCGACCAGATTGTGCTGGTCGCCGTCTCCTCGGCGCACCGGGGCGAGAGCTTCCAGGCCTGCGAGTTCCTGATGGACTACCTCAAGACCGAAGCGCCGTTCTGGAAGAAGGAAGACACGCCGGAGGGCGCGCGCTGGGTCGATGCCCGTGTCAGCGACGAAGCGGCGATGGCGCGATGGGGCCTGCCCCAGCGCCAAAGCTAAAAAACGCGCCCCATTGCAGCGGCCTTGACCGGGCGCAAGCTTTCTCAGCCCTATAGCTGCTGCAATGGGTGCGGGGAGCGCGGCCGCCTTGCTGCAATGTTCGCAGGGCGTAGGAGACGGCGCACAGCACTTGGCGACGTGGGCCGACAGAAGCTATATGTGCGGCGAGGTTCTTGAAAATACGGCGTCCAGCGCAAAATATTCCCCAGTAACAATTGTTGAGTGGGGAACATTCATGCGAATCGACAAACTGACAACCAAATTTCAAGAAGTGCTGGCCGACGCCCAATCGTTGGCCCTGGGCAATGACAACGCCTATATCGACCCGGTCCATGTGCTGGTAGCCATGCTGCGCCAGCCCGATGGCCCCAAATCGCTGCTGGCGCGCGCAGGCGCCAATGCCACGGCGATGAGCACGGCGGCAGAAAACGCGATCAAGCGCCTGCCGCAGGTGCAAGGCCAGGACCAGGTGACGGTAGGCCCCGATCTGCAGCGCATGCTGCAGGCCACCGAGAAGGAAGCCATCAAGCGCGGCGACCAGTTCTATGCCAGCGAGCTGTTCTTGCTCGCGCTCACCGATGACAAGGGTGAGGCCGGCCGCATCGTCAAAGAGGGGGGCTTGAGCCGCAAGGCGCTGGAAGCGGCGATTGACGCCGTGCGCGGCGGCCAATCCATGGACAGCGCCGACGGCGAAAGCCAGCGCGAAGCCTTGAAGAAATACACCTTGGACCTGACCGAGCGCGCCAAGCTGGGCAAGCTCGACCCGGTCATCGGCCGTGATGACGAAATCCGGCGCACCATCCAGGTGCTGCAGCGCCGCAGCAAGAACAACCCTGTGCTGATCGGTGAGCCCGGCGTGGGCAAGACGGCCATCGTCGAAGGCCTGGCCCAGCGCATTGTGGCCGGCGAAGTGCCCGACACCTTGCGCGACAAGAAAGTGCTGGTGCTGGACATGGCCGGCCTGCTCGCGGGCGCCAAGTACCGTGGTGATTTCGAAGAGCGCCTCAAATCCGTGCTCAAGGAAGTCGCGCAGGAAGAGGGCCGGGTGATTCTCTTCATCGACGAGATCCACACCATGGTCGGCGCCGGCAAGGCCGATGGTGCGATGGACGCGGGCAATATGCTCAAGCCTGCGCTGTCGCGGGGCGAGCTGCACTGCATTGGCGCCACCACCCTGGACGAATACCGCAAGTACATCGAAAAGGATGCGGCGCTGGAGCGGCGCTTCCAGAAGGTGCTGGTCAATGAGCCCTCGGTGGAAGACACCATTGCGATCCTGCGCGGCCTGCAGGAAAAGTACGAAGCCCACCATGGCGTGGACATCACCGACCCGGCGATTGTCGCTGCGGCCGAGCTGTCGGCACGCTATATCACCGACCGCTTCCTGCCCGACAAGGCCATCGACCTGATTGATGAGGCAGCGGCCAAGATCAAGATCGAGATCGACTCCAAGCCCGAGGTGATGGACAAGCTTGAGCGCCGCATGATCCAGCTCAAGATCGAGCGCGAGGCGATGAAGAAGGAAAAGGACGAGGCCTCGCAAAAGCGCCTGTCGCTGATCGAAGAGGACCTGTCCAAGATCGAGCGTGAATACGCCGATATGGAAGAGATCTGGAAGGCCGAGAAGGCCGATGCGATGGGCTCGGAGCAACTGCGCAAGGAGCTCGACCAGGTGCGCTTCCAGATCCAGGAAGCCACGCGCAGCGGCGACTTCAACAAGGTCGCCGAGTTGCAGTACGGCAAGCTGCCCGCGCTGGAGAAACAGCTGGCCGAAGTGCAGGCCGACGAGAAAAGCGAAGGGGCCAAGGACAAGGGCCACAAGCTGCTGCGCACGCAAGTGGGCGCCGAAGAAATTGCCGAGGTGGTCAGCCGCGCCACGGGCATCCCGGTCTCCAAGATGATGCAGGGCGAGCGTGACAAGCTCTTGCGCATGGAAGACAAGCTCCACGAGCGCGTGGTCGGCCAGGATGAGGCGATCTCTGCGGTGTCCAACGCCATCCGCCGCTCGCGCTCGGGCCTGTCCGATCCGAACCGGCCCACCGGCTCCTTCCTGTTCCTGGGCCCCACCGGCGTGGGCAAGACCGAGCTGTGCAAGGCGCTGGCGGGCTTTTTGTTTGACAGCGAAGACCACCTGATCCGCATCGACATGAGCGAGTTCATGGAGAAGCACTCGGTCTCGCGCCTCATTGGTGCGCCTCCGGGCTATGTGGGCTATGACGAGGGCGGCTACCTGACCGAGGCCGTGCGCCGCAAGCCCTACAGCGTGATCTTGCTCGACGAGGTGGAAAAGGCCCATCCCGATGTGTTCAACATCCTGCTGCAGGTGCTCGACGACGGCCGCCTCACCGATGGCCAGGGCCGCACGGTAGACTTCAAGAACACCGTGATCGTGATGACCAGCAATATCGGCTCGCAGCTGATCCAGGCGATGGTCGGCGAATCGTATGAGGATGTAAAAGACGCGGTCTGGGGGGAACTGAAAAACCATTTCCGGCCCGAATTCCTCAACCGCATCGATGAAACCGTGGTGTTCCATGGCCTCGACGCCCAGCACATCGAGTCGATTGCACGCATTCAGCTGCACCAGCTCGAAAATCGCTTGGCGAAGATGGACCTGCATCTGGAGGTGTCCGACGCGGCGATGGCCGAGCTGGCCAAGGTGGGCTTTGATCCGGTGTTTGGTGCACGGCCGCTCAAGCGGGCGATCCAGCAGCGCATCGAGAACCCGCTGTCGCGCTTGCTGCTCGAAGGCGTCTACCCGCCCAAGAGCCGTATCCCCGTGACCGTGGATCCGGTGCAGGCACCGGGCGAGTTCCATTTTGGCAAGGCCGATGTGCAGTAGTGCCCTTGGCGGTGGGCGATGCATAACCATGCATGGCCCACCATCTTTACGCTGCGATATGCTTGTTGACAGTGCAGGGGGCTTGAAAAAGCCTGGCATCGGCATAACATGGGTAGCAAGCGCTGTTATACAGCGACGAAAGGAAGTGCGTTGAACGAGTTGTTGGCAACTGTGGTGAGCTGGACTTTGCGTATTGCGATGGTGCTGGCTGGTCTGGTGTTTTTTGTCAGTCTGATGGTGGTGGCCGCAATCGCTGCCATGCTCTGGGCTGTGCGCCTGCTATGGGCCAAAGTCACCGGCAAACCTGTGGTGCCTTTCGCGTTCAAGATGAACCCCGCTTCGGGCTGGACCACGGTCTACCGCAGCACGGCGCGCTGGTCGGCCAACAAGGGTGCACGCGCTGCTGAATCGGCTGCCAGCCCCTCAGGTATGCGCGCTTCCGTGATCGATGTGACGGACGTGGAGCCTCGTGAAATCCGTTCACAACACTGACTGACCTGACGCAGGCTGCGGCCTGCCTTGTGTACAAAGCCCGGTTGTGCCTGATGCAGACCGGGTTTTTTTATGGGGCCATGCTATGGATGTGAGCGAGTTGCACAGCCGTTTTGAGGCCATGCGTGCGGCCAGCCGCGCGCAGGCCGATACGCCGCTGCTGCTGCGGCGCGAGCGTTTGCTGCGGCTGCAAAAGCTGCTGCAGGACAACGAGGCGCGGCTGTGCGCCAGCGTGCAGGCCGATTTTGGCCAGCGCTCGGCGCGGGTGACGAGCTTGACCGAATTACTGCCGCTGCACAGCCAGTTGCGCCAGGCGCTGGGCGCCCTGCGGCGCTGGGCAGCGCCCCGGCCCGAGGCCACGCCCTGGCATTTCTGGCCTGCGCGCGCCTGGGTGCAGCCCATGCCGCTGGGCGTCATCGGGGTGATTGCTCCCTGGAACTATCCCCTGCTGCTGTCCTTGGGGCCGCTGGTCAGCGCGCTGGCTGCGGGCAACCGCGTGATCATCAAGCCCAGCGAATACACCCCGCAGACCATGGCGCTGCTCGCCGAGCTGCTGCCCAGCTATTTCGCCGATGACGAGGTGGCTTTGCTGGCGGGAGACGCCGGCGCCTCGGCCGAGCTGGCGGCCTTGCCGCTGGACCACCTGCTGTTCACCGGCTCGGCGGCCACCGGCCGCAAGGTGGCGCTGGCTGCTGCCAACCAGCTGGTGCCCACCACCTTGGAGCTGGGCGGCAAATCGCCCTGCCTGCTGGAGCAAAGCTGCGATATCCAGGACGCGGCGCGCAAGATTGCCCATGCCAAGCTGCTCAACGCCGGCCAGACCTGTATTGCGCCCGACTATGTGCTGCTGCCGCGCAGCAGCGCTGCCGCCTTTGTCGAGGCCTATACCCAGGCCGTGCAGCGCATGTACCCGCAGCTGCAGGGCAACCCCGATTACACCTCGGTCATCCATGCGGCCCATGCCAGCCGGCTGCTGGGCATGCTGGCGCAGGCCGAGCAGGCCGGTGCCCAGGTGATCCGCCTGGCAGGCGGCGGGGAGGAGGTGTCCCAAAGCCGTATCGGCGATGGCATCAGCCGCCAGCTGGTGCCGGCGCTGGTGCTGGGGGTGGGCGCGCAGATGCAGCTGATGCAGGAGGAAATCTTTGGCCCGGTGCTGCCGGTGCTGCAGTACGACGACCGCGAGGAGGCGATTGCAGCGATCAACCATGGCGAGATACCGCTGGCGCTGTACTGGTTTGGCCAGGACCGCCGCCAGGGCCGCGATGTGGCGCAGCGCGTGCGGGCTGCTGGCATGTGCATGAATGACTGCCTGCTGCAGTTTGCCCATGGGGCCCTGCCGTTTGGCGGCTGGGGCAAGAGCGGCTGGGGTGCGCTGCATGGCTACCATGGATTCATGCGCTTTTCTCATGGCAAGCCTGTGCTGCGTCAAGGGAGCTGGTCGGCCGCCAAATGGCTGTATCCGCCCTATGGCCGGCGCTTTGATGGGCTGATGCGGTGGCTCGGTCGCAGCTTTATGCGCTAAGACCTTGATTTGTAGGCAGGGGCACCCTTCGGGTAAACGCCTAGCGCAAATGCAGTCATTTGCAAACCCCTGCACAAATTGACCTACAAGCCTATTGTGGGGCTACCCAAATGATGTCAGGAGTGAGACAATGGCGGGCTTTCGCGCACCATACTCTCTAGCGCGCTGTTCACGCGCTGACTCTTCCATATGCCCTTAAAAAAGCCTTCAGCAGTGCCTTGTTGCCTGCTGATGCTGCGTGAGCCATGGTGTGTTGCAGGTGGGTGGATGTTGAGCCTCAGGGTGCTCCATCCCCACTTGACACCCGGCCGGGCGTGATGGTCGCAGTGTACGACGAGATATACGTGCTTTTTGGTTAATTCATTGATTTTTGTTTTCGGTTATCCATGTCTGAAACTATCCAGGTTCGTCCCGCAACTCTCCGTGATGCCAAAGCCATTGCCCAAATCCATGCCGCCGCTTCGGTGGAGAGCTATCGCGGTGTTTTGCCCGATGACCAACTGAAGTCCATCTCTTCCGTCGAAAAGCGCCAGGCTTACTGGCGCGAAGCCATCGAATACTGCGAGCCGCAGGTGCAAGTGGCCGTTGAAAACGACAAGATCGTCGGCTTCATCGGTTTTGACCGCTCGCGCGATGCCAAGACCCGCCCCACCACCGGTGAGATCTGGGCGATCTATGCTGCCCCTACCCACTGGGACCAGGGCGTGGGCGTGGCACTGTGGGATGCGGCGCGTGATGGCCTGTCCGAAGAAGGCTGCACCTCGGTGACCGCCTGGGTGCCGCTGCGCAATGAGCGCGCACTGCGTTTCCATGAGTCTGCTGGTTTCAAGCGCGAGATGTCGACCGCCAAGACGGCCACCGTCGGTGCCATCAAGATCGAAGAAGTGCGCATGCAGCGCTCCTTGATGAACCGCTGATCCTTGCTGGCCGGGCATGCGCCGGCCCTGCGCAGGCAGGGCGGGGCAGCCTTGCTCTCAAGAGGCCGTCTTGGACGGCCTCTTTGTTTTTCCCCCTCGGCAGCCGGCGCCTTGCCGCACTGCCCCAGAAAGCCTTTTGTATGACCACTGCCCAGCCAGAGAGTTTGCCCACCATCCACTGGGAGGAAGGCGGCGATGCACGCAGCGCGCGCTGGCGCAGCGAGCGCGGTGCGGCCGCTGCCGCCCGCGTGGTGCTCGCCGATGACACCTTGCCCGCCGATGTGGCCTACCGCCTGGCCTGCGAGGGCACGGCGCTCTTGTGGCGCGGTGACTTTCAAAATGCCCGCATGCTGCTGCAGTCGCTCACGCGCCGTCTGGACAAGACCGGTGAGCGCAAGGCCAAGAAAAAGCCCGCCGCCCCTGCGGTGGCCGGCATGCCCACGCCGCAGTTGGCCTTGCCTTTCCACCAGCAGCGCCAGCTGCAGGCGCAGCGCGCCCGCGTGCTGTCGATGGTGCTGATCGAGTTGGACCCGCAGTACGCCATCCACCTGCGCCGCGCGCCTGAGGTGCAGGCCGCTTGTATCGATGCCTGGGGCGCGCCCGCAGGCGACCAGCCCCAGGTGGTGTCGCTGCGCGAGCTGCAGGCCCTGGTGGGAGCCCATGAATGGCGCAAAAAAGGCGTGGAAATCCCCGCGCTGGCCAAGCTGGCGCCCAAGGGCTATGACCGCATCCACCCGCACTACGGCGTGTTCTCGCCGGTGCGCGGCGAGTATGTCGACCTGATTGCGCAGGCGCCGCTGCCCACCGCGCTGGCCAAGCAGTCGCTGGCCTATGACATCGGCACCGGTACCGGCGTGATCGCTGCCGTGCTGGCGCGCCGTGGCATCCAGAAGGTGCTGGCCACCGATACCGACCCGCGTGCCCTGGCCTGCGCCAAGAAAAACCTGGAGCGCCTGGGTGTGGACCAGCGCGTGGAGCTGGCGCAGACCGATCTGTTCCCCGAAGGCAAGGCCGCGCTGGTGGTCTGCAACCCGCCCTGGGTGCCTGCCAAGCCCAGCGCGCCGGTGGAGCGCGCCGTCAATGACGAAGGCAGCCGCATGCTGCGCGGCTTTCTGGCCGGAGTGCCCGCCCATCTGGTGCCCGGTGGCGAGGCCTGGCTGATCCTGTCCGATTTTGCTGAGCACCTGGGCCTGCGCAGCCGCGAGGAGCTGCTCAGCTGGATCGCCGAGGCCGGCTTGCAGGTGGTGGGCAAGAACCACATCCGCCCGCGCCACCCCAAGGCCCAGGATGGCAGCAACCCGCTGCACCAGGCCCGCGCGGCCGAGATGACCACGCTGTGGCGCCTGCAGGTGGCCTGGTGACCTGCCTGATGGTCTGAACGGGGGCCCACATGCGCTTGTTGCTTGCGCCCATGGAGGGCCTGCTCGACTTTGTGCTGCGCGATGTGCTCACCAGCATTGGCGGCGCCGACCGCTGCGTGTCGGAGTTCATCCGCATCACCGGCAGCTTGCTGCCCGACAAGGTCTACCTGCGCACCATGCCTGAGTTGCGCAACGGTAGCTGCACGGCAGCCGGCACCCCGGTGCGCGCGCAGCTGCTGGGCAGCGATGCCGCCAGCATGGCGGCCAATGCGGTGCAGCTGGCGGCGCTGTCGCCCGAGGGGATCGATCTGAACTTTGGCTGCCCGGCCAAGGTGGTCAACCGCCATGGCGGCGGTGCTGCCTTGCTGCAGGACCCGGCCGCCATCCATGCGGTGGTCAGCGCGGTGCGCGGCGCTGTGCCCGCCGCCATGCCGGTGTCGGCCAAGATGCGCCTGGGCTTTAACGACCGGGCGCTGATGCTGGACTGCGCGTTGGCGATGCAGGAGGCTGGCGCCTGTGAGCTGGTTGTGCATGGCCGCACCAAGCTCGATGGCTACCGCCCGCCTGCCTACTGGGACCAGATTGCGCGCATCAGTGAGGCGGTACACATCCCCGTGGTGGCCAATGGCGAGATCTGGACCGTGGAAGATGCCTTGCGCTGCCAGGCCGAATCCGGCTGCCAGGACCTGATGCTGGGCCGCGGCATTGTGGCTGACCCGGGCCTGGCCTGGCGCATCCGCAAAGCCGTCGCCGAGCGCGATGGCCTGCCGCTGCCCGCCGGCATGCGCGATGTGACATGGCCGGACCTGGTGCCTGCCTTGCTGCGCTTTTGGCAGCTGGTCTGCGAGGACCTCGAGCCGCGCCAGCGCGCCGGCCGCTTAAAGCAGTGGCTCAACCTGATGCGCCGGGCCTTTCCCGAGGCCGAGGACGCCTACCAGCATGTGCGGGTGATGACCGACCAGGCAGCGATCACCCTGTGGCTGGATGACTTGCAGCAGCAGACGCAGGTGGAAGCAGCCGTTTAAATCAGCGCTTAAAGCAACGAGTCGGGCGTAAAGGGGCTGATGATTTTGAGCATTAGCCGCAGCGGCAGGCTGGCATCGGGCTCGGTGGTCTGGTCCTTGAGCCGCGTGTTCTGCGGTGCCTGCCACAGCAGCTTGCCGTCTTTGAGCACCACATGCCAGGCGGCACTCTCCAGTCCCTTCTCGATCATGCCAGCCGCCTGCCCCGAGAGCTTGCGGCTGCGCACCAGCACGGCGATCTCGGTGTTTTGCAGCTTGGAGCGCTGGTCCAGGTTCATCGATCCCACCACCAGCAGCTGGCCATCAAGCACCAGCACCTTGCTGTGCAGCATCACGCGGCGCCCTTCACGGAAACTGTTCTGCCCGCTGCCCAGGCCAAAGGCGGCGCGCAAGTCGCTCTCGTCGCTCACCAGCTCGTACAACTCGACCCCGTCGCGCAGCAGCGTCTCGCGGTGGCGGGCATAGCCGATATGGGCAATGGGCGCATCGTTGGACGACAGCGAGTTGGTCAGAATGCGCACCCGCACGCCGCGCTGCACGGCATCCTTGAAGGCCTGGCGCATCGATTCGCCGGGCACGAAGTAGGGCGAGACGATCAGCAAATCCTTTTTGGCATAACCCAGCAGCTGCACCAGGCCATCGACCACTGAATCGGCGCTGGGGCTGTGGCCGGGGTTGCGCGTTTCTGCCAGCGCCCGCAGCTGCGCCAGGCGCTTGTTGTCCAGCACGCCGGGCGCGGCGCTCAGCGGGTTGGTCTGGCCGTCGGAGTCGACCGCCGGTATCTTGCTGGGCGCATCGGCCATCACCACCGAATGGGCCCAGACCAGCGGAACGGTCTTGAGGTCCACTGGCTGCATGTCCCAGGCGCGCTCGCGCTGCTCGTCGGAGATGGCGCCGCCCGGGCGCGGCTCGCCATCGGGCGGCGAGGGCAGGGCGCCGCCGCTGCTGTTGCGGGCAGCGGGCTCGGATGCCGCATTCGTCGCATCGTCATCGCCCCCTTTGCTGGGGCGGGCCTGGTAGGCCTGCTGCATGTCTTCCAAGGTCTTTTTGCTGATCAGCGACTGCACCGGGTAGGCGCGCTCGTTGTTCCAGTAGCTGTCAAAGCTGCTCGACAGATCCCGCACGGCCGGGCCCATGACGAGCACATCGGTGTCCAGGAAGTTGGAGCTCTCGTCGTTGTCGAAATAGGCATCGCCCAGGTTGCGCCCGCCCATGATGCCCATCACGTTGTCGGCCAAAAACAGCTTGTTGTGCATGCGCTGCTGCGCGCGCTGGAAATCGGTGGCCGCGTTCCACATGCGGCTGATCGGCGAGTCGCGGTCACCGGGCAGCGGGTTGAACATGCGCATCTCGATGTTGGGCTCAAAAGCCAGGCGCATCACCTGCGCATTGCGCCCGGTGCCATGGAAGTCATCGAGCAGCACGCGCACGCGCACGCCCCGGCGCGCGGCATTCACCACGCTTTCGAGCAGGCGCGCGGTGCTGGCATCGGCATGGATCGCGTAGTACTGCACATCCAGCGTGTGCTTGGCGCCTTGCACCAGCGCCAGGCGCGCGCCGTAGGCAGCTTGCGCGCCGGCCAGTATCTCAAAGCCCGACACCCCGGGCCCGGCCTTGCTCTCGGCCTTTTGGCGCTGCTGGCTGATCTGCACCAGCGGACTGCTGGCCGCTGGCGGCTGGGCCGCTGAGACCGGCCTGTCCACCTGGGTCGGCAGCTTGCTGGCGCAGCCGGCCAGCAGCACAGCCGCGCAGACCATCACCAGCCCGCGCTGCAACTGGGGCCAGGAGGTTGTCTCGGAGGGGCGCAACGGAGACAGGGCAGAGGTCAGCAAAGCAGGCAGCATGGCGGCAGGTTCAATCAGTGGGCTGGCGCTATTGTGCGTGAGCGCAGGCCATTGCGGTGGCCGCGTGGCTGCTTTGGCGGTGCTGTCGTACAGCCAGATGGCGCTACTGCGTCGTGGCGCAGCAACGCTGCGGCAAGCGGGGTGGCCGCTCAGCAGGGTTTGTGCCCGGACCGTTGCTGCAGACCTGTCGCTAGGATTGTTGAAAGCATTGGGGAGATGGACATCGATAGCCAATAGGAGGCCTGCTTATGCTGCGATCACTGCGCTTTTCCACACTGGTGCTGCTGCTGGCGGCCATGGCCATGCCGCCCGAGAGCGCCTGGGCCGCCCGCAAGAAAAAGACCGAGGCCACGCAGGCGTCCAAAAAACCGGCCAAAGCCAGAGTCAAAGTCAAACGCCAGCGCAGCAGCAGTGCCGAAACCCTGGCCGAGCGCGACCGCCGCCTGCTGCGTGAATGTAAGGGGCTGCCCAATGCGGGCGCCTGCCTGGGCTACGCCAAGAGCCCCTAACACCACCCTTGATACGTCGTTACCAAGCCTTGTCGTACGCCTGTACTGCCTGCGGCTTGGCGTCTCGTCTCAACCGCAAATCTTCGGTTTGCTGGGTCGTGTGAGAGGCTCTAATGCGCTTGAATCAGAAAACCCCATGGCCCTGGAGCCGGGCGAGCACGCGCAGGTCGGCGCCCAAGGGCTCGATCGAGCGGATGTCCAAGGCGGGCGCCTGATCCAGCTTTTGCAGCGCCATGCCGGCAAACGCGGGCAGGCCCAGGCCGAGCAGCTTGGGCGCCAGGTAGAGCAGGCACTCGTCGACGAGGCCTGCCTGCAGCAGCGCGCCATTCAAGATGCCGCCCGCTTCGACATGCAGCTCGTTGACTTCCCGTCTGCCCAGGTCTTGCATCAAAGCCGCCAGGTCGATGCGGGCGTTGGGATCTGCTGGGGTATGACCGGGCAGGCGCACGATGGTGGCGCCCGCCGCTTGCAGCGCCGCCTGGCGCGCGTTGTCTTCGCTGTGGGTGTAGACCAGCACTTCGCGCTCTGCGGCAAAGATGCGGGCCTGCGGGGGGGTGCGCAGCTGGCTGTCCAGCACCACCAGGCGCGGCTGGCGTGGTGTTTCCACATAGCGCACATCCAGCGCCGGGTCATCGGCCAGCACGGTGCCCACGCCCGTCAGGATGGCGCAGGCCCGGGCACGCCAGTGGTGGCCATCGGCCCGGGCGGCTTCGCCAGTGATCCACTGGCTGCTGCCATCGGCCAAGGCGGTTGCGCCATCGAGCGACATAGCGGCCTTGAGCCGCACCCAGGGCTGCTTGCGCACCATGCGGCTGAAAAAGCCGATATTGAGTTCGCGCGAGGCCTCAGCACCGTCCTCGGGCGCGCAGACCACCACCTCCACGCCCGCAGCACGCAGACGCGCAAAACCCATGCCGGCAACCAGCGGGTTCGGATCGGTGATGGCGCCCACCACCTTGGCCACACCGGCTGCTGCCAGGGCATCGCAGCAAGGCCCCGTGCGGCCCTGGTGCGCGCAGGGCTCCAAGGTGACATAGGCGGTTGCGCCTGCCGTGCTGTGGCCTCGGGCCGCCGCATCGCGCAAAGCCATGATTTCCGCATGCGGCCCCCCCGCGCGCTGGGTGTGGCCCTGGCCGATCACCTGGCCATCGGCAGCGACCAGCACGCAACCGACGCGGGGATTGGGGGAGGTAATGAACAGGGCGCTGGCAGCCAGTTCCAGCGCGGTTTGCAGGTGTTGATCAGTCATGGAGCTTGGTCGCAATAGGGCTGGTACGGAGGGGCAGGGCATGGAGGCTCAGGCCCGCTGGCTGATTATCGGCGCAACACCGCGCCGGCTCTGCATTGGCACTGCTGTCCGCCCCAGCGCATTTAATTTTTAAATCGAAAAAGGCTTTACGCCGCCGTGTGAAGATTAAATAATCAATCGCATGAATTCAATAGTTTTAAATAATTTATTGAAACATCAAAGCGGGCACCGGCACAGCGGGCTGACCGCGGTCGAGCTGATGGTGGTGGTCAGCGTGCTGGCTATTATCGCGAGCCTGGCCGTGCCCAGTGCGAGCGGGCTGCTGCAGCGCTGGCGTGTGCGGCAGTCGCTGGAGGCCATGCATTCGGCGGTATTTCTGGCGCGCTCCGAAGCGATCAAACGCAGTGGCCTGGTCGCCTTGCAGAGGATTGCCGACAGCGGCCATTGCCAGGCCCAGGCCAGCAGCAGTGACTGGAGCTGTGGCTGGCAGGTCTGTGTGCATGCGCTGGGCCAGCAGCAGTGCGCCGACGATGCGCCGGTGCTGCAGCGCTTTGAAACGCCGCCGGGCCTGCAGGTGCAGCGCAACAGCCTGGGTGAAGGTATCCGCTTTGACCGCTGGGGCATGCCGGTAGCCGGTTTTGCCTTTGCGCTGCTCCCGGAGGGGAAAACGGTAGAGCACCCAGCCACCAAGGGCCTGTGCACCAGCCGGGGTGGCCGCGTGCGGGTCGTCGACGGCCCCGGCTGCAGCCCCAGGAGCTAAGCCATGCGCATCGCCGTGCCCACCCACCCGCAGGCCTCCCTCTCAGGCGGCATCAGCTTGCTGGAGTCACTGGTGGCCATGGTGGTGCTGGTTCTGGGCGTATTGGCGATGCTGGCCATGCAGCTGCGCACGCTGGCCGATGTGCAGACCAGCACCCGGCGTGTGCAGGCGATTCGCCTGATCGAAGACCTGGGCGAGCGCATACGCGCCAACCCCCATGCCTGGGAACAGCTGGAGCACTATCTGAGCGATTGGCAGCATGCAGCACCAGCCCCTCAGGCCAGGTCTTGCGCGGCGCAGGCTTGCAGCGCCGCTGAGCTGGCCCAGCATGAGTTGGCGCAGTGGCGCCTGCAGGTGGCGCGCAGCTTGCCGCTGGGGCAATCCCGGATTTTTCTCGCACCCGGCGAAGAGGTGGACGCCAACCGGCGCCAGCTGGGCGTGATGGTCCGCTGGCGCGACAGCACGCATGCCCCGCAAGGTGGCACCGATCCGGCGCTGTACTGGAACCTGGTCGATGCCACCCGCGGTGTCGGCGAGGGCCGGGGCGCGGATGCGGTGGATGAACGCGGCGGCGAGGTGGTCTGCCAGGATGGCGATGGCGATCTGCGCTACAGCTGCCATCTGCAGTACCTGGCCTTGAACGCACGCTGCACGGCAGAGCGCATGGGCAGCGCGCTGCACTACCACTGCGGGGGGACTTGAGATGCCGCATCCCCTCCATCCCCTGTGGGCGTTGGATCGGGTCGGCGGGCGCTGCCGTGCAAGGGGGCGCGGGCAGCTTGGCTTTAGCTTGGTCGAGCTGATGGTGGGCCTGGCGCTGGGCCTGCTGGTGGTGGCTGCGGCCAGTGTGGCCTTGCTGACCTCGCGCAGCCTGGCGGGCACCGTGAGCGACGCCAGCCATCTGCAGCAGCAAGCCAGCTATGCCTTGCGCGTCATCGGCCAGCAGCTGCGCCCATCGGGCAGCCTGTACCTGAACCTGCAGCTGCCCGCCGCTGCGGACCCCTCGCTCAGCGCTGCGTTGACGCCAGCGGCTTTTGAGACCGCAGCCCCCGCGGCGGGCAGCGCCCGTGGCTATGCGCCGCGCGCCGATGCCTTGCGGGGCAGCGATAGCAGCCTGGCGGCCGGCTTGCGGCGCTACAAGCAGCCCGTCTTTGCGCAGTCCGGTCTGGCTGCGCAGGCGCGCAACTGCCTGGGCGGGCCGGTGGATGCCAGCGCCGATCTGCGGCTGGAATCGCACTTCAGTCTGCGTGGTCAGGTGCTGCGCTGTGGCGGCAACGATACCGCTGCATCGCCGCAGCCCTTGGTCGACAACGTGGCGGCCTTTCGCCTGCGCTATTTGCGTATGCAGGCGGCGGGCACGGCGCAACCGCAGCTGCAGTACGTCAATGCGCAGCAGGCGGGCCGCGATTGGTCGCAGGTGGTAGCGGTCGAGGTCTGCCTGGTGCTGTTTGGCCGCCAGTCCGGCGCGCTGCCGGCGGGCAGCGGCTACACCGGCTGCGACGGTGAATGGGTTGAGGTGGCCGGCCTGCCCGGCGCGCGCCAAGGGCGCATGCACCGCAGCTTTCGCAACCTGTTCCAACTGCGCAGCCAGGGCGGCCTATGACAAGCCCCCGCCACACTCGCTATGGCCATGGCCGGCACCGCACCCGGGGCGCAGCCTTGCTGACGGTGCTGGTCTTTGGCATGTTGTCGATGCTGCTGGTCCTGTGGTCGGCGCGCACGGCCTGGTATGGCGAGCTGGTGGTTGGCAACGATGCCGACTACCAGCGGGCGTTTGAGGCCGCAGAGGCCTTGCTGCACGATGCAGAACTGGATATCCGTGGCGAGCGGGCCGATGGCCGGCCCTGTGCCCATGGTGGCCTGCCCCGAGGCGCCTCAGCCCAGGTGTGCCGCCGCGCCGGCACCACCCGGGTGCCGTTGGAGAACGCCGACTTGCCGGTGTTTTTGGCACATCTCAGTGCCCAGCCGCAGCGCTGCATCGAGGCGCTCTGTGCCAAGCGGGTGGGCCGCCAGGATATCTGGAATGCGCCGGCGCCAGGCACGGCTGGCCGGCACGCGGGCGAGCAGGACCTGTTTGCGCTGCTGCGGGCCGGCACCGGCGCGCGCTATGGCCAGTACACCGGCGCGCAGCTGGGCGATGCAGACCGCCCGGCCCATCCCATCCTGGCGGACCGGACGGCGCCTGACGCCGGCGGCTGGTACTGGATCGAAGTCATTCCCTATATCGACAGCAAGCCCGGGCTGATCAGCAATGCGCCCGCCCACCAGCTCGAGCTCGCAGGGCTCAGCCCGCATGTGGTCTACCGCATCACTGCGGTGGCCTTTGGCAGAAAGCCCGATTCCCTGGTGGTGCTGGAGCAAAGCTACGCCCGCCCCCGGCGCAAAGACTGAGAGGCAGCTATGGATGGCACAAGACCAAGCTGGGTTGTACTGCCCAATTCCGCAAGCCAGCGGCAGGCTGCGCTGCTCAGTCTGGCGCTGCTGCCTGCTGCTGCCTGGCCCTTGGAGCTGGCCACCGCGCCTGCCGGCGGTGCCAGCGCCTGGGTGGCGCCCAATGTCATCGTCTCCATCGATGACTCGGCCGCCATGCAGCGCCGCATGGGCAGCGCCGAGCCCGGTGTGGCCAGCATCACCGCGCCGGATGGCGACGGCCGCTGGGATGCGCGGGCACAGCGCATCGCCGTGCTGCGCCATGCGCTCAAGGATGTGCTGGGCGATGGGCAGCAACTGCCCGATGGCGCCATTCGCCTGGCCTGGCAGGCGATGTGGAACCATGGCGCTGCGTCTGGCGGCGGGCCCGGTGGCATGGTACAAGGCCAGCGGCGCAGGCCCGGGGCCAGCACGGTCAACAGCCCGCGTTTGGCCACCAACGGCATGCAGGCGCTGCAGGGCCGCCATCGCCAGCAATTTCTGGCCTTTGCCGACTCGCTCCGTACCGGCCACAGCAGTGATCTGCACCATCTGCTCGGCCAGGCCGATGCCTACCTGCGCCGGCCGCTCGGCCCGCAAGGGCCCTGGGCCAGCCAGCCGGGCGCTGCCAGCGGCGCCAGCAATACCTACCTGGGCTGCCGCCGCAACTACCACATTGTGCTGGCGGGCAGCCGCTGGGCTGGGCCCGCTACCGGTGGTGCGCAAGACGACCACTCCCGCGCCAAGGTCCTGCCCGATGGCCAGGTCTACGGCGGCGGCAGTGCCGCGCAAAGGGCTGCCACCCAGCTCTACAGCGATGCGGTGCCGAGCACCTTGGCCGACTGGGCGTTTCGCAGCTGGGCCGACCCTTTGCAGCGGGCAGGCCTGAGCGGTAGTCTGGCACCTGACTCCGATTACCGCCAGGCACCGCCCCGCGAGCGTTTTGCCGATGGCAGCGGCCAGCCTGCCGTGCTGGAGCGCTACTGGAACCCGCGCTACAACCCTGCCAGCTGGCCGCATCTGCAGACCTATACGGTAGGCATTGGCCTGGATGCCAGCACCTGGCCCGGCGCGCCGCAGATCCTGGCGCCCACGCAGCAACTGCCATTGGGCTATGACGGCAGCTTTGCAGCGCTGGCCAAAGGGGATGCCGTTTGGCCCGATATGCAGGCGCAGGGCGAGGGCGTGCGCGCGCTGGACCTGTGGCATGCGGCGCTCAATGGCCGGGGCCGTTTTTATGCGGCGGCCAATGGCCAAGATGTAGTGGCTGCGCTGCGCAGTATCCTGGCCGATATACAGGCCCAGCATGCAGGTGGCGCGCTGGGCGCCGCCACAGCCAGCACAGGGGCCGCCAGCGCCAGCCAGGCCATTGCGCAGGATGCTTTGCTGTTCAGCGCCAGCTACGACCCGGGCCGGGCCTGGTCTGGCGCTATCCAGGCGCAGGCAATGGGCAGCGATGGCCGCCTGCAGCCGGCGCCAGGCTGGGGTGGGCAGACAACGGCTGACAAGCTCGATGCCATCGCCTGGCAGCAGCGCCTGGTGCTGACTTGGGGCGATGTGCAGCAGCGCGGCGTGCCTTTTCGCTGGGCGGCCGATGAGAGCCATTGGAGCGCTGCGCACAAGCGGGCCCTGCAAGGCCCTGCCGATGGCGCGCAAGGCCAGGCCAGTGGTGAGCAGCGCCTTAACTACCTGCGAGGCGAGCGCCGCCATGAAGCTCAGCATGGCGGCAGCCTGCGCAACCGGCATTCGCGCCAGGGCGATACCGTGCATTCGCAGATCTGGTACCTGGGCAAGCCTTCCGCCGGCTACCACGAGGCGAGCTATCTGGACTTTGTGCTGCGCCACCAAAACCGCCTGCCGATGCTCTATGTCGGCGGCAATGACGGCATGCTGCACGGCTTCTCGGCCCATACGGGCGAGGAAAAAATAGCCTATGTGCCCCGGGGCGTGATCCCCAGCCTGCAGGGCTTGACCAGCCCGGCCTACGATGGCCAGCACCGCTATTTTGTCGATGGCTCGCCGCTGGCCGGCGATGCCAACCTGGGCAGCGCCAGCAGCCCGCGCTGGCGCAGCTTGTTGGTGGGTACCCTGGGCGCCGGGGGCAAGGGCTATTTTGTGCTCGATGTCACTGAACCGGAGACGGCCTTTGCCGAGGCGCAGGCGGCAGAGCGGGTGCTGATGGACCGCAGCTGGCATGCGACGGAATCTGCGCCGCGCTGCGATGCGGAGACGGGCGCCGCGCTGCAGGCTTGCACACAGCTGGCCGAGGCCTTTGCCGATATCGGCCATATCACCGCCAGCCCGTCCCGCGACGACATCGACCCGCAGCGTACAACGCAGATCGCACAACTGAACAACGGCCGCTGGGCGCTGGTGCTGGGCAATGGCTACAACAGCGCCAACGGCAGACCGGTGCTGCTGATCCAGTACCTCGATGGCGGGCGTGAGCTGCTGCGCTTGGTGGCGACCGGCAATGCATCGGCGCAGGCCTGCAGGCAGCAAACGCCGCCCCAGCCCCATTGCAGCCAGCTGGAGGACAACGGCCTGTCTGCGCCCAGGCTGGTGGATATCAATGGCGATGGCCGTCCCGATGTGGTCTATGCCGGCGACAACCAGGGCAATCTCTGGAAGTTTCTGATCAACGCAGACGATGACCGCGAATGGGGTGTGGCGCAGTGGGGCGCAATGGCGGCCACCACCAGCAACCAGTCGACCATGGGCGTGCCGCTGTACCAAGCGCGCGGGGGCCAGCGCAGCACGCCAGGCCAGCGCACAAAGCCCCAGCCCATCAGCACCGCACCGCTGGTGCGCAGCAATGACCGCCTGCGCAGCCTGCAGCAGGCGGGTGGTCAGCGCCAGGTGCCCGTCGGTGGCTTGGTGGTCGCCTTTGGCACCGGCCGCAATGCCAGCCGCCAGGATCCGCAAGACGACAGCGTGCAGAGCCTGTATGCGGTGCTCGATACCAGCCGCTACAAGCGCGTGGGCGAACGCGGTGAGCGGGTGGCGGTCTGCGCCTCGGCGGCCGATGCAGATTGCCAGTCGGCGCTGGGCAGCGATGCCGATCTGCCCGGGCCGGTGGCGCACAGCCAGCTGCTGCAGCGCCGCATCAGCCCCCGCCCCGTGCAGGCGCGCAGCAGCGACCGCCGCATGTTCTGGCGCACTGACGAAAGCGAAGGCGCCGATGCGCTCGATTGGAGCCGCCACCGGGGCTGGTTCCTGGATTTGCCCGAGGCAGGCGAGCGCCTGCTGCAGCCCCTGCGCTTTTACAGCGGCAGCAACCTGCTGGCGGTGATCAGCGAGGTGCCGGCGCATGCCAGCCATGGCGCCCAGGGCGAACCCGGCGATGAGCGTTGCGAGCCCGCGCCAGGCACAGCGCAACGCCAGTTTTTCAGCCTGCTCAATAGCATCGATGGCCTGCGGCCGCGCTTGCAGCTGCTCGATACCGATGGCGATGGGCTCTTTGATCCGCAGGCCGATGGCCAGGCCTCGCGCATGTCGCTGGGCGCGGGCCCGCATGCGCTGCTGCGCGTGCGCGATGACGAGGGCCAGCAGCGCATCCGCATCGATGGTGAATCGCTGCGCGACCTGCCCGAAGTGCCGATCCGGCCCACCTGGCGTCAGGCGCGATGAAAGGGGGAACCATGCGAAAACATCTTTTTACGGCGCGCGCAGGTTGGACCTTGGTGGAGCTGATGGTGGTGCTGGCCATCATCGGCATCCTGAGCGCGGTGGCCTGGCCCAGCTACAGCGAATACCTGCGCCGGGGCCACCGCACGGAGGCCCGCACGGGGCTTTTTCAGGCCGCGCAGTGGCTGGAGCGTGCCGCGACGGCCAATGGTGTCTATCCGCTGGAGCTGCCCACCCAGCTTAGCTGGCAGGACCTGCCCGACAAGCGCTACACCATCGGCTTTGCCGAAGGCAACAGTGCTGCGCGCTACACCCTGGTGGCAATGCGCCGGCAGGGGCCACAGCAGCGGGACCGCTGCGGCAACTACACGCTGACCCAGGATGGCCGGCAGGGCAATTTGCAGCTGGCGCAGGGCAGCAGTACCGCCGATTGCTGGCGCTGATCTGCTGGCGGCTCAGGTCACCGCATGCGCCCGACGAAGCGCGCCTATTGCGCGCTCCAGCGGTCGTTCCAGCTGCGCAGCTCCTGCATGTCGCGGCGGTCTTTCTTGGTGGGGCGGCCGGCCTGCAGGCTGTTGGCAGGCTCGGGCGCCAGGCGGCGCTGCTCGCTCAGCACTTCGCGCTGGCGGATGCTGTCGGCCGTTTCCTCGTACATCTGCTGGGCCACCGGGGCGGGGCCGCGGGTGGCCGCCATGCCGAGCACGGCAACGGTGCGCGGTGTCTGCGCCTGCAGCAGCTCGATGGTGTCCTGCGCGCGCACTTCCTTGGAGGGTTTGGCGACCGTGCCATTGACCTTCACATGGCCCTTGTGGATGGCCTCGACGGCAATGGCGCGGGTCTTGTAGAAGCGGGCGCACCACAGCCATTTGTCGATGCGCATGGTGGGAGTCTGGTCGGTCTCAGTGTGGGCCATCTTCGGCAGGTGGTTGGACATTCGGTCTGAACTCTACTACAGCATCGAAACCTTGGACAAGCCCCTGGTGCAGGCGGTTGTGCAGTGACAGGCGCGCGCCCAGTGCCGTCACGATGGAGTGGCAGATCGCCAGGCCCAGGCCTGAGCCGTCGCGCAGGTTGCCAGTGACAAAGGGCTCGGTCAGGCGCGCCTGCATCTCGGCGCTGACGCCCGGGCCCCAGTCGCTGATGCGCAAGGTGGCCGCCGGGCCTTGTTGCGTCAGCTGCAGCAGCAGCGGTGCGTCGGGCGGCGAATGCTGGATCGCATTGTGCAAAAGGTTGCGCACCAGCTCGCGCAGCATCCAGGGGTGGGCGGCCAGCAGCACCTCGTCGCTTTGCAGCTCGAACTGCAGGTTCTTGTCGGCCAGCAAAGGCGAGAGCTCGATCACCATGTCGCGCACGATGGCCGTCAGGTGGGCGGTCTGGGGGTGCTCGGACTGGTGCAGCTGCTCGACCTTGGCGAGCGACAGCATCTGGTTGGCCAGCAGGGTGGCGCGGTCCACGGTGGCGGCAATCTCCCGCAGCGCCTGCTCGGGCTCCACATCGCCGCGTTGGGCCGACTGCACCTGCACCTTGAGCACCGCCAGCGGTGTGCGCAGCTGGTGCGAGGCATCGCGCACAAAGCGCTTTTGGTGCTGCACCAGGTGCGAGAGCCGCGCCATCACGCGGTTGGTGGCATCGACCAGCGGCAGCACTTCCGAAGGGGTCGCCGCCGGGGTCCTGAGGGGCTGCAAGGCGTGGTCGCTGCGCGCATTGAGCTGGTCGCTCAGCTGCAGAATCGGCAAGGTGGCGCGCCGCACCACGACGACCACCACGGCGGCGATGCAGCCAAACAGCAAGGCCTGCTGCACCAGCGTGCCCCAGAGAATGTCGCGCGCCAGCGATTCGCGGATCTCCAGCGTTTCTGCCACCTGGATCAGGGCCATGCCCCGGCCGGTGGCGCTGGCCACCGGCTGCAGCAAGGCGGCCATGCGCACGGGCATGCCCCGGAACTCGGCATTGTAGAAATCGACCAGCGCGGCATAGGGCGGCTGCTGGGCAATGCGGCCGCGCCAGATGGGCAGCTCGGCAAAGCCGCCGATGAGCTCGCCGCTCATGTTGGAGACGCGGTAGAACAGCCGCGACTGGTTGTCCGCCTCAAAGGCCTCCAGCGCCGAATAGGGCACGGCCGAATCGACAATCGCCAGGTCGTCATAACCGGACACCGTCAGCTGCTCACCAATCACCTTGGCCGAGGCGAGCAGGCTGCGGTCGTAAGCGGTGTTGATGGCCTGCAGCGACTGGCGGTAGAGGCTGCTGGTGTTGTAGATGATGAAGACCACCACGGGAAGCAAGATGCCCAGTAGCAGGTTGCGGCGCAGCGAGCGTATGCGCGGCGCCTGGGATCGGCCCGAGGCCTTGCTGCTGTCAGGCGCCATCGGCGGCACCGGGCTTGAGCAGGTAGCCCAGGCCGCGCAATGTCATCAGCTGCATATGCGTGGGCGCGAGCTTTTTGCGCAGGCGGTAGGCCACCACTTCCACCGCTTCGAGCTGCACATCGCTCTCGCCGGCAAAGACGGCGCTGAACAAGCGCTCCTTGGTCACGGCCTGGCCCATGGGCTGGCTCAGCACGCGCAAAAAAGCCACCTCGCGTGGTGTCAGCTCAAACAGCGTGCCACGCCAGTAAAAAGATTCGGAAGCCTTGTCATAGCGCAGTGCCATGCCGGGGGGCTGCGCGGCCGGCGCGGCGGGCTCGGCCACCAGCGGCTGCGCGCGGCGCACCAGCGCGCGGATGCGCGCTTCGAGCTCGTCCAGGTCAAAGGGCTTGGCCAGGTAGTCATCGGCGCCCGAGTTCAGGCCCAGAATGCGGTCGCCGACGGTGCCGCGTGCGGTCAGGATCAAGGTCGGGGCGGCCAGGCCTTCGCTGCGCGCCTGGGCGATGATCTCCAGCCCGTCCATTGTCGGCAGGCTCAGGTCCAGCACCACCACATCGGGCTCGAGCTTGCGCCAGGCCGGCAGCGCTGCACCGCCATCGGTGATGGGCGTGACCTCCATGCCCCGCCGGCGCAAGGTGCGCTGCAAGGTGGTCTGCATGGTGGGGTCGTCTTCGATCAGCAAGAGGTGCATGGCGGGAGTGTGCACCAATTCCCCAGCGCCTCCGGGCTCGGTGTTTTCCCTAGCTCTGAACAGCCTGGCTGACAGCCATTTGACAGCTAGCGCAGCGATGATTCAGGCACTAACAACACGATCAGGAGACAACCATGCGCCGTGATGCGTTCCTCAAATCCATGCTCGCTCTGGCTGCTGCCGGCAGCTTGCCCCTGCAGGCCCTGGCCGCCACCAATGTCAAGATGCTGCTGCCCGCCAACCCCGGCGGCGGCTGGGATACGACCGGCCGCGCGCTGGGCAAGGCGCTGCAGGATGCCGGCGTGGCTGGCTCCGTCACCTATGACAACAAGGGCGGCGCGGCAGGCGCCATCGGCCTGGCGCAGTTCGTCAACGGCAGCAAGGGCGATCCCAACGCGATGATGGTCATGGGCGCCGTCATGCTGGGCGGCATCATCACCGGCAAGCCGCCGGTGGACCTCAACCAGGCCACGCCGCTGGCGCGCCTGACCAGCGAATACAACGTCTTTGTGCTGCCCGCCAACTCGCCTTACAAGAGCATGGCCGAAGTGGTCGCCCAGCTCAAGAAGGACCCCGGTTCGATCAAGTGGGGCGGCGGCTCGCGAGGCTCGACTGAGCACATTGCGGCAGCGATGATTGCCCGCGCTGTCGGCGTGGACCCGGCCAAGATCAACTATGTCGCCTTCCGGGGCGGCGGCGAGGCGATTGCTGCCGTGCTGGGTGGCAATGTCACCGTCGGCGGCAGCGGCTTTAGCGAGTTTGCCGAGTACATCGCCACCGGCAAGATGCGCCCGATCGCCGTTACCTCGGCCCAGCGCCTGGAAGGCTCGACCGTGCCCACGCTCAAGGAGCAGGGCATCGATGTGGAAATCGGCAACTGGCGCGGCGTCTATGGCGCGCCAGGCATCTCGGCCGACCAGCGCGCGCAGCTGATCGCGATGCTGGAAAAGGCCACCAAGAGCGCCAGCTGGGCCGAGTCGATGAAGAAGAATGACTGGACCTCGGCATGGCTGGCAGGCGACGCCTTCAGCCAGTTCGTCACGGCCGAGTTCGCCAATCTCAAGGACACCATGACCCGCGCAGGCATGGTCTAAGTGCAGCACGCATGGCCCTGGGCGGCCATGCCCCGCGCATTGCGCTCCCCCCCCGTTCAGCTGATGGAGGCACCGGCCTGGCCCGGTGCCCGGCTGGGCTGTTGCCGCCTGATGGGTGGCGAGGGGGAGGCGCCGTCATCTTTTCAGGAGTTTCGATATGAGCAACACCGCAGATTCTTCGGGGCCGGCCGCCAACGGCGCCGCCGCGCCTGCGCCGGAGGCTTTCGAGCATGCGCACACACCGCGCACCACCTCGCAGCTGCTGGTCGGCATAGCGGTCTTGGTAATTGCCGGCCTGCTGTCCTGGGGGGCATTGCACATCCCCTCGCAGGCGGGCTACAGCGGCGTGGGGCCGGATTTTCTGCCCTGGCTGTCAGCCAGCGTGCTGGGCCTGTGCGGCATCTGGCTGTGCTGGGAGGCGCTGACCGGCGGCTATCACCACCTCGACGCGCCCGATGGCGCCCAGCATGGTGACTGGGGTGCGCTCACCTGGGTGTGCGCAGGGCTGCTGAGCAGCGCGGCGCTGATCACCACCTTGGGCTTCATCCTCAGCTGCAGCCTGTGCTATGTGCTGGCCACGCAAGGCCTGCGCCGCGCCACCGGCCAAACGCAGGCGGGCTCGTTCAAGACCATGGGCAAGGACCTGGTGACGGGTCTGCTGATTTCTGCGCCCGTGTTCTGGGCCTTTACCCAATTCCTGGCAATCAACCTGCCTGGACTGACCGAGACAGGGTGGCTGTGATGGAAATTTTCAATGCACTGATTCAAGGCTTCATGACGGCGGCCACGCCGGTGAACCTGCTCTGGGCGCTGGTGGGCTGCGCCCTGGGCACGGCCGTGGGTGTGCTGCCGGGCATTGGCCCTGCGGTGGCGGTGGCCATGCTGCTGCCGATCACCGCCAAGGTCGAGGTGACCGCCTCGATGATCTTCTTTGCCGGTATCTACTACGGCGCCATGTATGGCGGCTCGACCACCTCGATCCTGCTCAACACCCCGGGTGAGACGGCGAGCATGGTGACGGCGATGGAGGGCAACAAGATGGCCAAGAGCGGGCGCGCTGGTGCGGCGCTGGCGACCTCGGCCATCGGCTCCTTTGTGGCCGGCACGATTGCGACCGTGGTCGTGACCCTGTTTGCGCCCACCGTGGCCGAGTTTGCCGTGCGCCTGGGCCCGCCCGAGTACTTCATGCTGATGGTGCTGGCCTTCACCACCGTGAGCGCGGTGCTGGGCAAGAGCAGCCTGCGCGGCTTGACCGCCTTGTTCCTGGGCCTGGCCATCGGCTGCATCGGCATGGACCAGATCACCGGCGCAGCGCGCTACACCATGGGCAAGCCCGAGCTGCTCGACGGCATCGACATCGTGCTGGTGGCCGTCGGCCTGTTCGCCGTGGCCGAGGTGCTGTACTTTGCGCTCTACGAAGCCAAGACCCGCGATACGCAAAACACCATGGGCCGTGTGCACATGACGCGCCGCGACTGGAAGCGCTCGGTGCCCGCCTGGATCCGTGGCACGGTCATCGGTACGCCCTTTGGCTGCATCCCTGCGGGCGGCACCGAGATCCCGACCTTTCTGAGCTATGCGGCCGAGAAAAAGCTGGCCAAGGGCGATGACAAGGCCGAGTTCGGCACGAGTGGCGCCATCGAAGGCGTGGCCGGCCCAGAAGCCGCCAACAACGCCACGGTGACGGCGGCGCTGATTCCGCTGCTGACCCTGGGCATTCCCACCAGCAACACCACGGCTGTGCTGCTGGGCGCATTCCAGAACTATGGCATCAACCCCGGCCCGCAGCTGTTTACCAGCTCGGCGGCGCTGGTGTGGGCGCTGATTGCCTCGCTCTACATCGGCAATGTGATGCTGCTGGTGCTGAACCTGCCGATGGTGGGCATGTGGGTCAAGCTGCTGAAGATCCCCAAGCCGCAACTCTATGCCGGTATCCTGATTTTCGCCACCGTCGGCGCCTATGGCATGCGCCAGAGCACCTTTGACCTGTTCCTGCTCTTGGGCATTGGCGTGCTGGGTGTGGTGATGCGGCGCTTTGACTTCCCCACCGCACCGGTGGTCGTCGGCATGATCCTGGGCCCGTTGGCCGAGGCGCAGATGCGCAACGCCGTCGCCATTGGCGAGGGCAGTTGGACCATCTTCCTGCAGCGCCCCATGTCGCTGACCCTGATCATCATCGTGCTGGCGGTGCTGATTGTCCCCCGGGTTCTGAAGTGGATGGGCAACAAAAAGGCGCTGCAGGCCGCAGCGGCTTGATGCCCAGACCTGGCAAAGCATCCTTCTCTTGGCACCCTGCGGGGTGCCTTTTTTATGGTGTTCGCGGCGCTAGCGTTCTAAAGCTGCAACACTGTATTGCCCATTTGCGGGCTAGGCAGCCGCCTGCCCATGGCCTAGTATCGACAGATCAAAAACTGGCGCTGCCCCGGCAGCGATGAATGGCTTGTTTCCATGGATCTGATTGTCGCCCTGGTGCGCGAATACGGTATTGGTATCGTCTTTTTCAATGTGCTGATCGAGCAATTGGGCGCGCCCATCCCTGCCTATCCGGTGCTGATGGTGACCGGCGCCATCCATGGCCATTCGCTGGCGCAGCAGCTGCTGCTGATTGCGGTGGCCGTGCTGGCGGCGCTGATCGCCGATGGCGTCTGGTATGCCATGGGGCGGCGCTATGGCCGGCGCGTGCTCGCCAGGGTGTGCAAGGTCTCGCTCTCGCCCGATTCCTGCGTGCAGAACACCGAATCGCTCTACGGCCGCTGGGGCGCCAAGTCGCTGCTGATTGCCAAGTTTGTGCCCGGCTTTGCGTCGATTGCCAGTGCGCTGGCAGGGGCCGTGGGCACGACGCCCGCCCGTTTTGTGCTGTTCGATGGCCTGGGCGCGCTGCTGTGGGTGGGCTCGGCGGTGCTACTGGGGGGGCTGTTCAGCTCCACGGTCGAGGACCTGCTGGCGGTGCTCGCGCAACTGGGCCAGTGGGGCTTGCTGCTGCTGGGGCTGGCGTTTGCCATTTTCATCGCGCGCCGCTGGTGGAGCCGGCGCCAGGTGATCCGCTCGCTGCGCATGGAGCGGCTCACGGTCGATGAACTCAATGACCTGCTGGGCGGCAGCGATCTGCCCGTCATTCTCGATGTGCGTGCCGGCACGGCGTTCGAGGCATCGCATATCCCCGGCGCGCATTCCTACGACCCGCATGCCAAGGGCGCGCGGCTGCCAGCCATTGATCCCGAGGCCTCGGTGATCATCTACTGCGCTTGCCCCAATGAGGTATCGGCTGCCCGCATTGCCCAGCTGCTGCGCCGCGCCGGCATCCAGCGGGTGCGGCCGCTGCTGGGCGGCATCGATGCCTGGATCGATGCGGGCTACCAGGTGCATGGCAGCAGCGCTGCGCCCGCTTGATCAGCAGCGATTTATAGGCAGAGGAAGGCCAGCGCCGCAATGGCGGTGGGCAACAAGGCGCCCAGCAACAGGCCGCCAATGCTGATGGTCGCGTTGCTGAAACCGTGCTTGAGCAGCGCCACACCGGCAGGGTTGGGCGCATTGGCAATCACCGTCAGGCCCCCGCCGGCGACGGCACCGGCCATCAGCATGTACTTGGCCGCATCGCTCATGCCTTCGATCTGCGAGCCCAGGTAGGTGAGGGCGGCATTGTCGGTGATGGCGGTCAGCCCCAGTGCACCAAAGAACAGCGCGAGCGGTGCCATGCTGGCCACCAGCGGCTGCAGCCACCAGCTTTGCAGGCCGCCCAGCACCACCAGGCCCGCCAGGAAAAAGCCCACCAGCAGCGCCTCCTTGAGGATCAGCGGGCTCTGGTACCGGGCATAGGCATGGGTGTAGCCCAGAAACAGCAGAAATACGCCCAGGAACAGCACCGGGTGGTGGGCCAGCACGACCACCGCTGCCAGCAAGGCCGCATGCACGGCCACCACACCCAGCGGCATGGTCGCTTGCGCATCCTCGCTTTGCGGTGCTGCCGCCAGATGGCCGCGCATGCACCAGGTGGCGATGCTGGCGTTGACCAGCACGGCAATCACCGCTTTCCAGCCAAACTGGCTCAGCATAAAGGCGCTGTCCCAGCCCCAGGTTGCAGCGACCATCAGCACCGGCGGTGCGGCGTAGGAGGTGAGCGTGCCGCCAATCGAGATGTTGACGAAGAGCACACCCAGTGCGAGGTACTTGAGGCGGGTGGGCATGCGCGGGGTGAAGACCAGCGGCGCCAGGGTCAGTGCGGCAATGGTCATCGCGGCCGGCTCGGTGATCAGCGAGCCCATCAGCGGCACGGCAGCCAGGCCCAGCCAGGCCAGGCTCAGGGCCGTGGGCAGCGGTGTGGCGCTGGCCACAGCCGCCAGCGTGCGCTGCACCGTCATCACGATGGGGCGGGACGCGGCCATGACCATGACGACAAAGACGAAGAGGGGCTCGGTGTAGTTGCGCGACTCGGCGTAGTCCACCGCCTGGGCCGGCCCGCTGGCCAAGGCCATGACGCCGATCAGCACCATGGCCCAGAAGCCGAAGACAATCTCGACCTCGCCCAGCAGATGGAAAACGCCGGCATGGCGCGGGTAGCGGTGCGACAGGCGCTCGAACTGCTTGGCAAGAAAGGTATGGGCCAGCGCGATGGCAAAAATGCCAGCCGCCAGGTGCTCGATGGCAAACATGGTGTGCTCCGATGCGAAGCATGCAGCCGTTTGCAGGCCGTTGGGCGCGCACGGGGGTGTCAGCGCCCCGCAGTCCAAACGGTGCAGGCAACAGAGTTCCAGCGAGGCGGCCCGACCTTCGCTCACAACCTGCCGCTACACCCTATGTGACGACACCCAAGCCTTCCATTTTACAAAAAAATAATCAGTGATCGGTTGTTAATGTCTTTTTGCAGGCGCTCAGCAGGTTCTCAGGCCGGCGGGTTGCGGCGCTTGCTGCGCAGCCACCAGGCCGCGATCAGTGAGAACAGCACGATGACCCCGACCAGCAGCCAAAAGCCCAGCGGGTCTTGGCTGAGCGGTATGCCGCCCACATTCATGCCGAACAGGCCGGCCATCATGTTCACCGGCAGGGCCAGCACGGTGATCATCGTCAAGGTGTAGAGCGAGCGGTTGGTGTCTTCGTTGATGCCGGCGGCAATCTCTTCCTGCAAAAGCTTGATGCGCTCTTCGAGCGACTGCATGTCGCGCAGGAAGACGGAAAACTCTTCGCTGGCCGCGCGCAGCGCATGCAGGTCCTCGTCCAGCATCCACTGCGGGGGCATCTGCAGCAGGCGGAACATCGCCGAGGGCTCGGGCGCGAGCAGGCGCTTTAAGCGCACCAGCAGGCGGCGCAGTGCGCCCAGCTGGCGCGGCTGCATGCGCGTGCGCCCGCCCAGCATGGTGTCCTCGATCTGGTCGACGCGGTGGGTCACATCGCGCACGATGCGCACCAGCACATCGGCCTGGGCGCGCAGCAGGCGCTCGAGCAGCTGGGGGCTGGAGCCGGGCGTGTCGCCCTGGCGAATCTGCTGGCGCAGCGCATCGACCGAGCGCAGCGGGTGGGCGCGGGCCGATATCACCCACTGGGGCGAGGCCTGGATCCACATCGTGTGGATATCGCTGGACTCGAACTGGAAGTCGAAATCGATGTCGTTGATGACGGCGAGCAGCGCATCGTCCATGCGCTCGATGCGGGTCGAGGCCAGGCCATCGCGCAGCGCCTCGAAGTACTGCTCATCGAGGGCCGCATACTGCTGCAGCCAGCGCAGGCAGTGGGCATGGGAGAGGTTGAAATGCAGCCAGACAAAGCCGGTGCTGCTGGGCGGTGCGGCCAGCCAGGCCTGCGCTTGCTCGGCGTTCAGCGCCGTGGCGGGGCCGTTGCCGTCAAAGGCATAGCCCCAGATCAGGCCGCTGTTGTCATGGGGGGAGACCAGCGGGGCCGTATCAGGCGCGCGCGGCAGGGGTTCAGTCAAGATAGCACTCCGGGGACGGGCGGATGCCCCACGCCAAACCCCGTATTTTTGGCAGCTACCGTGACTGTTTCATGACAAAGCCATGACGCGCGCTGGCGTGCTCAGTCGGGCATCGAACAGTGGCCGCCGCTGGCATGCTGGCCCGAGCCTGCGGCGATCAGCGGTGCCTCGTAGCGCAGGTCCACCGGCTGGCTGTGGACGTAATCCCAGGCGATGAAGGCGACCAGCAGCAGCCAGAAGCTGCTGCGCAAAAGGGTGGTGTTCATATGCGGCTCCTCGCGCTTAAAAACCAAAATGGCGGCGAATGCGCAGCCCGAAGATCGTGCCGACAAAGGCCAGCGGCACCCAGATCCAGCCATGGATGCTGCCGGTGCTGATGCCAGACAGCATCGCGCCCACATTGCAGCCAAAGGCCAGGCGCGAGCTATAGCCCAGCACTAGGCCAGCGACCAGGGCCACCAGCCACTGCGTGCCGGTCAGCGCCTTGGCGGCAGCCGGCTTGCCCGCCGCAATCCACAGCGCACCGGCCAGAATGCCGATGTTGGTGATGCTGGTGATGTCCAGCAGCACGGTCTCGTGCAGGCGCTGGGCATTGCCCGGCTGGCTCCAGAACCAGTTGCCTGCCAGGTCGACCATGCCGGTGCCATTGGCGACCTTGGCGGCCCAGAGGCCAAAGCCATAGACGACGCCCCATGGCTGGCCGGCAATCACCAGGTTCAGGGTCGCGAAGATGGCCAGGCCCATCGCGCCCATCACCCACTTACGCTGCCACAGGCCGGGCATGCTGCGCTGCTGCGCGGCATGGGCCTTGGCGCAATAGGCCTGGACCGCAAAGCCGATCACGGCCAGCGCCGCCAAGGTGGCGAGCAGCGCCGGCAGCCAGCCCCAGGTGCTGACCAGGCCGACTGCCGGCATGCGGCCCAGGTCCAGCCACCAGCCCAGGTGCAGCGACCCTAAAAAGCTGCCAATCGCAAACATCGGCAGGATGGTCGTGTTCATCGGGATGCCCATACCGGCCTTGTACAAGGTGCCGCTGCCGCAGCCGTCAGCAATCTGCATGCACAGGCCAAACACAAAGGCACCCACCAGCAGACTGATGCTGGGTGGGCCCAGCGCGGCCGTCAGCTCCGGGTAGTGGCCCAGCAGCGGCATGGCCATGGCAGCGGCCAGTGCCAGCAGCAGCAGCTGGCCAAACACGCCGCGCGGGTCCTTGTCCTCGACCAGCATGCGCCAGCCGGTGGTGAAGCCAAAGCGCTGGCCGGCCAGGATGGCACCCAGGCCGATACCGACCAGGAACAGCGCCGCCTGGCGCAGCGATACCGACCACAGCAGCCAGCCAAAAAAGGCCGCCATCAGGATCGACAGGGGAAGTCGTTTCATCACGATCACCGTTGAGAGTCAATACAACAAAAAGCTGCCAGCGCTTCTGCAGAAGTGCTGGCAGCCAAAGAACCGGGTCCGGCTTATTTGAACTTGCGCTGCCACCATTGCTTGGCGTCATAGGCCAGCGATTCGGCGCGGCCGGGCTGGTTCTCCATCGCCGGGGCATCGGGCTGCTGGGTCCAGTCCACCATCGAGCCAGCATACAGCTTGACATTGGGCAGGCCGGCCATCTCGCTCAGGCCAAACCAGTCGGTGGCGGCCCAGTGGCCGGTATTGCAGAAAGCAACGGTGTCCTGGCCGTCCTTGCGGCTGACCTTCTGCGCAATCTGCCGTGCGGTGGCCGGGTCGACAAACTGGGCCGTGCCTTTGACAAACCACTGGTTGAAATCGAGCTGCTGCGCGCCGGGCAGGGTGCCCGAGAGCTTGGCCGCTGGCGCGCGGGTCTTGCCTTGGTAGAAGGCATCGGGGCGGGAATCGACCAGCGCGGCATTGCTCAGGTCAACATGGGAGCGCACCTGGTCGCGTGTGGCGATCAGGCTCTCGTCCAGCACGGGCTGGTAGCTGCTGGCCTGCACCTGCGGCGCCTGGGTGCTGACGGGTTGGCCTTCGGCCACCCAGGTCTTCATGCCACCGTTGACGATGGACAGGTCCTTCAAGCCCAGCACCTTCAGGCTCCAGTAGACACGCGCCATCGCGCCAAAATCGGTGGCATCGGCGCCGGTGGACACCACGACGGCATGCGTGGCCGGGGTCAGGCCCAGCGACTGCACCAAGGCCGTGAGCTTGGGCAGATCAGGCAGCTCACCGGGGTTGGTGGCCGGGCCGCGCCACTTGCCATAGGGCGCATTGAGCGCGCCGGGAATATGGCCTTCGGCATAGAGCTTGGGCTCGCGGATATCGAGAACGACAGGCGCGGCCGCGCTTTGCTGGGCGCTGGCCAGCTCGGCCGGGCTCAAAAGGGGCTGGGCGGCATGGGCTGCCGTGAGCCAACTGCTGGCGAACAGGGCGCTGGCCACAGCCAGCTGGCGAAAGGTTGTCATGGCAATAGCGTGTAGAGGCAAATCAATGGGCTCCATTGTCCCGCGATTGCAGTCCGCAAGCACGCTATGCGCGGATTGAATATATCGCGGTAAGGTTATATGCCCCCAAGGAATATGGAATGCCGAGAGAGGATTTCTATACCCAGAGGCCGGCGCGAAAGCCGCGCGCTGCGTAATAGGACTGCACGCCATTGTGGTAAGTGAACACGCGCCCATAGCGCCGGTCGCCAAACAGCGCGCCGCCCAGGCGCCGCATCTCGTCGGGCGTGGCCAGCCAGCTGGAGGTCTTGCCGTCAAACGCGCCCAGGGTCTGCAGATGGCGGTACTGCGCCTCATCCAGCAGCTGCACACCCATGGCGTCGGCCATGCCCTGCGCACTGCCGGCGGGCTTGTTTTCCTTGCGCGCGGCCAGCGCCTCTTCGTCAAAGCAGAGGCTGCGCCGTCCCGTGGGGCTTTCGGCAGCACAATCGGCAAACAGCAGCTGGCCGCTGGCGCCATCCTGCAAGATCACATCGGGCTCGCCGCCGGTGGCCTCCATCTGGGCCAGCGCTTGGTGGGCGGCCGTGTTCTTGTCCAGGCGCTTTAGCACCAGCGCCCAGTCCAGTTGGGGGTGGCGCGGCATATGGGCTTCAAAGCGCGCTTGCAGCGCGGCCATCAATGCCTGCAGTTCGGTCTTGTTCATGGCTGTCAAATCCTTGTCAAGCGGCTGCCACTTTTGCGCACTTCTACAATCGGCGCAAGCTTTTTTAAGGATTACCAGCGGCGGCACCCTGCCGCCGCTCTGCATTATGGATATTGTTGTCAACGAAGAACTCAAGGCCTACATCGACCCACTGACCCCGGACGAGCATGCCTCGCTGGAGCGCAGCATCCTGGCCGAAGGCTGCCGCGATGCGCTGGTGCTCTGGGGCAATGTACTGGTCGATGGCCACAACCGCTACGGCATCTGCCAAAAGCATGGCCTGCCTTTCAACACGGTGCAAAACACCCAGTTCCAGTCGATGCAGGATGTCTACCTGTGGATGATCGACCAGCACCTGGGGCGCCGCAGCGTCTCGGATTTTCAGCGGGGCGTGCTGGCGCTGCGCAAGCGCGAGATTCTGGAGCACCGCAAGCTGGAGAAGGCCCACCCGGTGCCCGCGCAGCCGGCCGAAGGCGAGGCGCCAGCGCTCAGCAATGCCGATGAGGCTTTCTCGCCGGTCGATGCGGCTGAGCTGGAAAAGGTAGCCACGCGCGAGGCGATTGCCAAGGCGGCCCGCTTGTCGAGCAGCCAGGTCGCGCAGATCGAGAAGATCCAGAAAAGCGCTGCACCTGCGCTGGTCGAGGCCTTGAAGGCCGGCGATATCTCCATCAATGCCGCCGCTGTGGTGGCCACCTTGCCGCATGAAGCGCAGCAGGCCGCTGCGCAAGGCGGCAAGGATGGCTTGAAGCAGGTGGTCAAGCAGGTGCGCGAGTCCAAGCGCAAGCCCAAGGAAGAGGCCCCCGAAGCCGAAGAACCCGCCAGCGCCCCCTCGGCCGCGCATGGCGCCGAGGCGGTGGATGCTGCGCTGGACAAGGCCCAGCAGCAGATCAGCGACTTGCGCGCCCGCGTGCAGGCGCTGGAGCTGGAAAACGCCCAGCTGCGCCTGCAGCTGGCAGCAGCCTCGTCGCAGGACCTGCCGGTCCCGGACGAAGCCTGAACGGCTTAGCCGTCAATCCAGCGGCGGGCGCTTGGCGGCTTTGGGCAGCAGCCGCTGGCGGGAGCGCTGGGCACGGGGCCGCGCTGCATCGGCACGCTGGCAGGCCAGGCGGTACTGCAGCAGGCTGGCCTCGGCCGCCTGCACCACCGCAATAGGCAGGCGCTGCGCCTCGGGCATGGGGTGCAGGGCGCCCGTAGCAGGCAGGTTGCACTGGTCCATCAGCAGCGCCAGGCCCTGGCCCACATGCTCGGCCGTGTAGACATGGAACTGCCCGGCTTCCACCGCCTGCACCACGCGCTCGGCCAGCATCAGGTGGCGCTGGTTGCGCGCCGGGATCAGCACGCCATGGCTGCCATCGAGCCCCTGCGCGGCGCAGAGGTCAAACCAGCCTTCGATCTTTTCATTGAGGCCGCCCACCGGCAGCACCTCGCCGTGCTGGTTGAGCGCGCCGGTGACGGCAATGCTCTGGCGCAGTGGCAGGCCCGACAGCGATGACAGCAGCGCATAGAGCTCGGCGCAGCTGGCCGAGTCGCCTTCGACACCGCTGTATTCCTGCTCGAACACCACCGAGGCATTGAGCGCGAGCGGCGCCAGGTGGCCAAACAAGGCGGTCAGATAGCCCTGCAAAATCAGCACGCCCTTGTCATGGATGGGGCCGGACATGGCGACCTCGCGCTCGATGTTCATCACCCCTTCCTGGCCGGCATGGGTACGCGCGCTGATGCGCACCGGCAGCCCAAAGCGGTGGTCGCCGGTGTCGATCTGCGACATGCCATTGATCTGGCCGACCTGGCTGCCGGCAAAGGAGATCAGGTGCTCGCCGTCGGTGATCGCGGCATGCAGGTCCTGCTCCATCGCGTTGTGGCGCAGGCGCTGGGCGGCCAGCGCGGCCTCCACATCGGCGGCCTGCACCAGACGGTCCTGGCCTGGTTGCTGGCCGGATTGGCGGGCGCGCTGGGCGCTCTCCAGCAGCAGGGCTTCCAACTGGTTCAAGCGGCCGCTTTGGCGCTGCTGGTCGTCGGCCTCGCGGTGGGATTGCTCCAGCAGCCGGGCGACTGCGCTCGCGTCGCAGTGCGGCATCTGGTAGAGCTTGCAGCGCTGCGCCATCAGCGCCGCAGTGGCGCGGTAGGTGGCGAGCGAGGCCTGGAACTGGTCGGAAAAATCGACCTTGACGCGAAAGCGCCGGGCCATGTCCGGGTCGCTCTCCTGCAGCTGGTAGTAGGCCTCTTCGGAGCCGACCAGCACCAGCTTGAAGTTCAGCGCCAAGAGCTCGGGCAGCATCGCGCCGCTGCTGCTGGGGCCTTGGGCGGCATGGGCATCTTCGATGCGCAGCTGGCGCGTGCGCAGCACCCGGCGCAAGGCCTGCCAGCTGTCTTCGTCGCCCAGCAGATCGCGCAGGTGCAGCATCAAAAAGCCGCCATCGGCGCGCAGCACGCTGCCCGCGCGGATGCAGGAGAAATCGCTGCGGCGCTCGTCGTCTTCCGGCGGGTCGATGGTGCCAAACAGGTTGCGCAGGCTGGGCTGGTCTTCCAGCACCACGGGGGCATGGGCCTCGCCATGGTGGTCCACGATCAGGTTGAGCTGGCTGAGCGCGCGCAGCGCCTTGCGCTTGGTCTCCAGCAGGGCGCGGGCATCGTCGCGCGCATCCTGGCTTTCGCCTTCGCCCTCGATGCTGTCGGTCTGGTCGAGCAGCGCATCGGCATCCTGCGCAATGCTGCCCGGCACCCACAGCGCCATGTTCTTGAGCCACTCGGCCTGCATCTGCGACAGCCAGCGCTGCAAGGTGGCCCCATGCTCGGCGCTGGGCGTCAGGCCTTCGAGCACCTGCGCCGATGCGGCCTGCCACAGCGGCGTGGCCAACGATTGGTAGAACAGATTGAGCGCCGCATCGCGCGCCATCTGCGCTTGCCGCACCAGGCCACGGAACTGCGCCAGCTGCACGCGCAGCTGGTATTCCAGGTCTTCGGCAGGTGCCGCGGTGCTGGGGGCCTCTGCGCCATCCTTGCCTTCTTGCTCTGCGCCTTCGCCAGGCGACAGCAGCAGGGCAGGATCGGCCTCGGTGTCTGCTGGGGGCTGAGAGTCGCTTTGCAGCGCTGGCGGCAGCTGATCGGTGTCAGCGGCAGACGGCTGCTGCAGCCGCTCTGCGGCAGTCAACGCGGCAGGCGCATCGGCAGCGGGCTGTCCGGCGTCCGGGCATCCGGCGTCCGGGCCCCCGGCGTCCGGGCCCCCGGCATCGCCTTGGCCGGCAGGGCCGCTGTCCTGGCTCTCGACCACCAGCTGACCCTCTTCACGGTGAATGCGCAGGCCGGCGCTCTGGGCCCAGTCGTGCAGTGTGCCAAAAGCGGCCTCTTCGGCCTGGCGGGCTTGGTTGTAGAGCTGCTCGATCTGGCTGCGGTGCTGCGCCTGCTGCACCGCCTTGTCGAGCTGCTCGGGCAGCTTGTCCACCATGGCCTCGATGCGGCGGCGCAGGCTGCGGCCCTGGCCAGCGGGCAGGCGCAGCGCCTGGGGGCGCTCGGGCACGGCGAAGTTGTGCACAAAGGCGATATCTTGCGCAGCAGGGCGGCGCTGTGCCTCGGCCTGCATGGCCTGGCGCAGCAGCGAGGTGCGGCCACTGCCTTCTTCGCCCAGCACAAACAGGTGGT
This sequence comes from Comamonas sp. MYb21, assembly GCF_037479395.1. Lineage (NCBI taxonomy): Bacteria > Pseudomonadati > Pseudomonadota > Betaproteobacteria > Burkholderiales > Comamonadaceae > Comamonas > Comamonas sp. MYb21. The sequence continues at coordinate 453,899 of NZ_JBBGZC010000002.1, forward strand.
AGTCGGGCGGGTCCATCGCCAGGCCAAACTCGGCCGCCGCCTGGGCGCGCTGTTGGCCGATCCAGGAGAAGGGCTCCTGCACCAGCTCGGCCGTGCTGGCAAAGCCCAGCTGGGCCGGGTCGATGCGCAGGCGCAGCTCGTGGGCCTGCAGCAGCTCGGCGCAGAGCAAGGAGGCGGCAGATCGGGAAGGGGTCAATGGCGTGTCGGACAAGGGAATCTTTTTTTAGAAGGCCACAGGCGCGCGGGGCGGCAGGGGCCTTGTGGTGGGTCAATGGGGGTGTCTGGGCAAGGCGCAGTGCAGGGTTACAGCGCCAGCCGCATGATGTGCTGCGGCCCATAGCCGCCGCCCAGGTACAGCTCGCCGGTGTCTGCAAAACCGCACTGGCGGTACAGCGGGATGGCGGCGGCGTTCTTGCAGTTGACGGTGAGGAACACGGCTGTGGCGGCCATGCCTTGCGCCTGCAGGTAGGCGGGCAGCGCCTGCAGGCTGCGCTTGGCCAGGCCCATGCCCTGAAAGCGCTGGTCGACAAAGAAGCTGCGCAGGCCCACGCTGTCCGCCGAGGCAAAGGGGTAGTGCTGCGCGTAGTCCTGGTCGATCAGGAAAAAGCCGGCGATCTGCTCGCCATGGCCGATCAGGTGGGCGCTGAGCCCCGGGTGGAGCTCGGCCAGCGTCTGGGCCATTGGCGCAACATAGGGCTGCTGCGCCTCGTGCAGGGACAGGGCCAGCACGCGCTCGCGCTGCTCGGGCCGGTAAGGGGACAGGAGGGTCATAGGCTACGGTCTCGGGCAGCGTGGGGCGGGCGTTGTGCGGCTGGGCTCAGCGCGGCTGGAGCGGCGGCGCGCTGGTGTCCCAGCCTTGCAGGTGCTGCAGGGCCAGCTCGCGCAGGGCCTGGATCCAGCGGGGCTGGTCGTTCAAACAGGCAATGTAGTCGAACTGCTGGCCGCCTGCATGGACAAAGGCTTCGCGCACCTCCTGGTTGATCTCTTCGAGCGTCTCCAGGCAATCGGCAGGGAAGCCCGGGCACATCACCTGCACATGGCGCAGGCCTTGCTGGGCCAGCGCGATCAGGCTGGGCTCGGTATAGGGCTCCAGCCATTTGGCCTTGCCAAAGCGCGACTGGAAGGTGAGCAGGTACTCGCTCTCGGCAAGGCCCAGCTCGGCGGCCAGCAGGCGGGCTGTCTCCTGCGACTGCTGCTGGTAGGGATCGCCCAGGCGCACATTGCGCTCGGGGATGCCATGGAAGCTCATCACCAGCTTGGGCGCGCGGCCATCCATCTGCCACTGCTTGCGCACGCTCTGGGCCAGCGCCTGGATATAACCCGGGTCGCGCTGGTAGCTGCGCACAAAGCGGATCTCGGGGATGTCGCGCGCGCTGGCGCACCAGGTGTTGACGGCATCGACCACGCTGGCCGTGGTGGTGGCCGAGTACTGCGGATAGAGCGGCAGCACCAGCACACGGCGCACGCCCTCGGCCTTGAAGGCATCGAGCTGGCTGGCGATCGAGGGGTTGCCGTAGCGCATCGCTGGCCGCACCAGCACCTGGTGGCCTGCTTCGCCCAAGGTGCCGCGCAGCAGCTTGGCCTGTTTCTCGGTCCAGACGGCCAGCGGCGAGCCCTCGGGCATCCAGACGCTGCGGTACTTGGCGGCCGATTTGGCAGGGCGCGTGCGCAAAATCACGCCGTGCAACAGCGGCTTCCAGACCAGCGGCGGGATCTCGACCACGCGCTGGTCGCTCAGAAACTCGGCCAGGTAGCGGCGCGTGGCCGCCGTGGTGGGCGCATCGGGTGTGCCCAGGTTGCACAGCAGGATGCCGGTTCGGTCAGGGAGGGGTTGGCCAAGAGGCTCGGGTCGAAAGCGTGAAACCATGGCTGGGATTGTCGCAGCTTGGCAGCGGGCCCCCGTGCATACCCCTGGTCGCAGCGGGCCCGCGCGCGCTTGTCGGGCAGCGGACGGCTGCGGCGCGCCTGGCGGCCGCGATCCGCTATGCTGGGCGCCATGCTCGATCTCTCCCGAATCCGTGCCATCAGCCTTGACCTGGATGACACCCTCTGGCCCGTGCTGCCCACCTTGAAGGCGGCCGAGGCCGCACAGCACGCATTTTTGCTGGACCATGCCCCTGCCACGGCGGCGCTGCTGCAGGACCCGGCCGAGGCCCAGCGCATCCGCCAGTCGGTGCGCGATGACTTTGTGCACCTGGCGCATGACATGACGCATTTCCGCCAGCAGTTCATCCGCCGCGCGCTGCAGCAAAGCGGTGGCGATGAAGCGCTGGTCGAGGCGGTTTTTGCCCAGTTCTTTGCCGCCCGCAACCGCGTGACCTGGTTTGCCGAGGTCGAGGATGCGCTGGCCTGGCTGTCCTCGCGCTACCCGCTGGTCGCCGTCTCCAACGGCAATGCCCAGCTCGACCTGGTGGGCCTGTCGCCCTGGTTTGTAGCCAGCACCAGTGCGCGCGAGGTCGGGGTGGCCAAGCCGGATCCGCGCATTTTTGCCGCTGCTGCCGAGCGTGCAGGTATCGATCTGCCCGCCTTCTTGCATGTGGGCGACGACGCCGAGCTGGATGTGCAAGGCGCGCTGGCCTGCGGCATGCAGGCCGCCTGGGTGCAGCGCCAGGAGCTGGGCCACCACCAGCGCAGCGAAGCAGGCCTGGCCTTGCGCTGGCCCTTGAGCAGCCCCCCGCCCCAGGCGCTGGTGCGCAATCTCAGCGAACTGTGTGGTCTGCTGGGACGGCCCGCTGCCTGATCGCTGGGTAACGCCAGAGCGGTGATTGCTGCATCCACTGCAGCTATCAACTGTATGGCGCACTATTTATCCGTAGCCATGCAGGCTCTAAGCTGGCGCCATCGACAAAACCGCAAGGAGTGATGCATGGCGCAAGTGATTCGTTTGGCAGCAGCCGGTGGCCCGGAATGCATGCAGCTGCAGCAGCTGGAGCTGGTCGCACCCGGCCCGGGTGAGGTCCTGCTCGCGCAGCAGGCGGTGGGCGTGAACCCGCTTGATGTGCTGCAGCGCAAGGGCCTGGCGCCCATCCCGCTGCCATCGGGCCTGGGGCTGGAAGGCGCGGGTACCGTGCTGGCGCTGGGCGCTGGGGTGAGCCAGCTGGCGGTGGGCGACCGGGTGGCCTATGCCACGGGGCCCTTGGGCGCCTATGCCAGCGAGCGCCTCTACCCGGCCGAGCGCCTGGTCAAGCTGCCCGATAGCATCAGCGCCGAGCAGGCCGCCGCCGTGCTGTTCAAAGGCATTACCGCGCAGTACCTGCTGACGAGCACTTATGCGGTCGGCCCGGGCACCGTTGTGCTGCTCTATGGCGCATCGGGCGGTGTGGGCCAGCTGATGGCCTCTTGGGCCAAGCATCTGGGCGCCACCGTTATCGGCGTGGTCTCCAAAGCACAAAGCCAGGCACGGGCGTTGGCTGCCGGTTGCGGCCAGGCGCTGGTGTTCGATCCCCAGACCCTGGCCGCGCAGCTGCGCGAGGCCACCGGCGGCCGCATGGCCGATGTGGTCTATGACGGCCTGGGCAAGCTGTCCTTTGCCGCATCGCTGGACTGCCTGCGCCCCCGGGGCCTGATGGTGTCCTTTGGCGCCACGACCGGCGCGCCGCCCGCCGTCGAAATGGCCACGCTCAACGCCAAAGGCTCGCTCTATATCACCCGCCCCTCACTGGCTGCGCACACTGCCACGGCGGCCGAATACCAGCAGCGCGCCGCTGCCGTGCTGCAGGCGGTAGCGCAGGGCATCCTCCAACCGGCCATTGGGCGCCGCTATGCGCTCGCCGACGTGGCTGCCGCCCATGCTGATCTGGAGGCGGGGCAGACGCAGGGGGCGGTGGTGCTGCGGCCTTGAAGTAGACCTGTTGCACAGCGTCCAATCAGCAACAGCCAAGTTCCATCGGAAAGTTGTATATGGTAGATTTAAACTATTTACTATCACTTTTTGATTGGAACTTGCATGACGGGAAAACCCGCAGCCCGCATAGACGATAAAGTCAAATACGCACGCATCGTCACGGGCTCGCGCACGGTCCTGATCGG